>JAGOFF010000168.1 GCA_017997315.1 Clostridia bacterium | reverse complement strand
TCTGGCGTCATCGGTGTACCTCAGTCCCGGGCATCTGTCCCGCTTGTTCCGCGATGCGACCGGAATGGGCCTGCACGAATATGTTGCGCGCTGCCGGATCGAACTCGCCAAGGATCTCCTGGCGCGCGGTACGGGCGTGACGGCATGCGCCGCACGGACAGGATTCGGGAGTGCGGCCTGCCTGATCCGGTCGTTCAGGGAGCGGACCGGGATGACTCCCAAGCAATATGCCCTGCGGAGTCTGCGGATGCCTCCGCCCGCATTGCGCCTCGATGGTCCGGACGGTAAGATATGAAGGAATGCAACAATCATCCCATCGTTCATTCGGAACCGGAGGCAAAGCATGACACGAATCGCATTCATGGGCGCAGGAAGCACGGTGTTCGTCAAGAATGTTCTCGGAGACTGCATCCTGACCCCTGAAATCCCTGATCTGGAAATCGCGCTCCACGATATCGATCCGGTGAGGCTGGAGGACTCCCGGCAGATGATCGCCACCATCGCGCGGAACGCGGGCCGTACGGTCCGCATCGACGCGGAGCCGGACCGCAGGACCGCGCTGCGCGGCGCGGACTTCGTCGTCAACGCGATCCAGGTCGGCGGATATGAACCTTGTACGGTCACGGATTTTGAGATCCCGAAAAAATACGGATTCCGCCAGACGATCGGGGATACCACCTCGATCGGGGGCATTTTCCGAACCTTGCGGACCATCCCGGTCCTGGAAAGCTTTGCGGCGGACATCGCGGATGTCTGCCCGGACGCCTTCTTCATCAACTACACCAATCCCATGTCCATGCTGACCGGATACCTGCAGCGGTTCACCGGCATGCGGTCGGTGGGACTGTGCCACAGCGTGCAGGTGTGCGCTCGCCACCTGCTGCGGGAACTGGGCATGGAGGACCGGATCGAAGGGTGCCGGTGGGAGATCTCCGGCATCAACCATATGGCCTGGCTGCTTCGGATCGAGGACCGGTCGGGGGTCGACCTCTATCCCGAAATCAAGCGGCGTGCGGCGGCCTTCTTCGCGGGGGAGGAGGACTACCCCTGTGACCTCGACCGGGTGCGCCTCGACATGATGCTGAGGTTCGGGTACTACATCACCGAATCCAGCGAGCATAACGCGGAGTACCATCCGTACTACATCAAGGCCGGGCATCCCGAGCTGATCGAGCGCTTCCGCATCCCGCTCGACGAGTATCCCCGCCGGTGCATACGCCAGATCGAGCAGTGGCGTGAGATGCGCAGGGGACTGGTCGAGGACAGCACGCTGTCCCACGAAAAATCCCATGAGTTCGCTTCCTACATCATCAAGGCCATGGCGACGGACGAACCCTACCGGGTGCACGGGAACGTCATCAACTCCGGACTCATCCCCAACCTGCCGGCCAAGGCCTGTGTCGAAGTGCCCTGCATGGTGGACCGGACCGGACTGCATCCGTGCCATGTCGGGGATCTCCCCGAATCCTGCGCCGCCCTGAACCGTCTGGCGATCAATGTCCATCTCCTGACGATCGAAGCCGCGCGCACGCACCGCCGCGAGGATGTCTACATGGCGGCGATGCTCGATCCCAGGCTGTCTTCGGAACTGACGGCCGACCAGATCCGGTCGCTGTGCGACGACCTGTTTGAAGCGCACCGGGACTGGCTGCCCGCATACCGCTAGGAGGAGCCGCCCTTGGACTGGATGAATGCCGCATCCCGCCTGATGTCGGGAGATCTGGACGGAATCACGGCATACCGCTACCGTCCCGGACAGTGCGCGCACCGGACCCCCTCTCCGGCATCCCCCCCGCTGCCCCGGGCGACACCGGAGTCCCAGGGGGTGTCGTCCGACGCGATCTCCGGGATCCTGCGGGACCTCAACCAGGCGCTCGAGCTGGAGCCGCACAGCCTCATGATCCTGCGTCACGGCCGCGTGGTGTCGGAAAACTACTGGGCTCCGTACAAGGCAAACACGCCCCAGACACTCTACTCCCTCAGCAAAAGCCTGGTGTCGACCGCCGTCGGGCTGGCGGTGGGCGACGGAGTGCTGGATCTGGACGAGACCGTCGCCGGCATCCTGCCGGAGGGGCTGCCGCGCGAACGGGAGAGGGTGGATCACCGTATCCATGCGATCACGGTCCGGCATCTGCTCACCATGTCTTCGGGGACCTCGTTCAACGAAGCGCTGACCTTGTTTTACGAGGACTGGGTACGGTCGTTCTTCGCCAGTCCGCTGCTGTTCGATCCGGGAACCGGATTCAAGTACAACAGCATGAACACCTACATTCTCTCCGCCATCCTGCGCGCACGCACGGGGCAAGGTCTGCTGGACTACTTGTCGGACCGCGTGTTCGGACCCATCGGAGTATCCGAGGCCCATTGGGATCTGTGCCCGCGCGGCATCGAGAAGGGCGGCTGGGGGCTTTCGCTGACAACGGAAAGCATGGCGCGGATCGGCCAGCTGTACCTGCGGGACGGATGCTGGGGCGACGGCGCCGATCCCGTCCGCATCCTGCCCCCCGGCTGGGTCCGCGAGGCGGCCGCGCCGCACATCCATACGAGCCGGGACGGATCCGACCCGGGGTACGGCTACCAGATCTGGATGTGCAGGCATCCGGGCGCGTACCAGTTCAACGGCGCGTTCGGACAGTATGTCATCGTGGCGCCCGATCTCGACCTGGTGATCGCCATGACCTCCGCGAACGGCCAGATGTTTCCGGACAGTCCGGTCGAGGCGATCCTCTGGAACCGGCTCGAAACGGAAGGCGCAATGGTCGGGGGCGACGCCCCCCTGCCGGAGAATCCGTCCGGATTGGCGGCGCTGCGCGAGCAGGAAACCCGCAACCGGACCTATCCGCCGGGAAACGGGGCGCGCCCACTCGACGAAAGCCGTTTCCACAACCGCATGTACCGGCTCGAGCGGAACCGGGCGGGACTGCTGCCCGCGGTGCTTCAGACGGTATACGCAAACTTCACGCGCGGGAACGACACCGTGGTGTTCCTGTTCGACCGCGACACGCCGGACGAATGCCGGATGGTCATCACCGAAGGCAACGACGTCAATACGGTCCGGATCGGACTGGACGGCTCGCCCCGGTTCGGCGTGGTGTCGATCGGCGGACAGATGCTGCAGACCGGCAGCGTGGCGGATTGGTCGTCCGATGCGCGGGACCGGCCGGTTCTCACGGTCCGGATCGGTTTCATCGAGACGCCCGACACCCGGATCATTCGGTGCATCTTCGGCCCGGACGGCACGATCCGTATGGAGTTCTCGGAGATCCCCACGGTGGCCGGCGCGCTGGATCAGATCAACCAGCTGGTCGGCGCCCTGGACTTTGCGAACCGGCGGCTGCTTGTCTATGCGCTCAAACGGCACGGGCCGCAGATCCGTGCCGTGGCCGCCGGAATGATGACGCCGGTGGTCGAGGGACGACTCTGTCCCTGAATGCCCGTTCCCGGTTGCCCGATCCGGGGAAAACCCGTATACTATGGCTACCGGAAAAGCCGTTGCCTGTGTTTTTGAACCGACATGACTGAAACGGGAGTTCGGCGTTAATGCGGAATACGGTCGGGCCTTCAGGCGAAAGCCTGTTCAAGGAGGACCCAAGACCGCTGCAGGACACCCACCTGGCATTATGCTGGGTGTCAAAAAGCAGGCGCGCTTTCCGGCTATTTATTTCCAGACCGGCCGCCGGTTGCCGGTTGACGCCCGACAGGCGCGGACCGGAAACGGCTTTGGCGGCTTACGCCCTGAGAGGAACACGTTTTCGATATGGGACTGCTTGCAGACGCAAGGGCGATCGCCCGCAGAGACCCGGCGGCCAAGGGGATTCTGCAGGTGATTTTTCTGTATCCCGGATTCCATGCCCTGGTCAATCATCGTGTGGCGCACGGGCTGTACCGGATGCGTCTGTTCTTTCTGGCGCGGCTGGTTTCCCAGATCAGCCGGTTCTTTACCGGCATCGAGATCCATCCCGGCGCGGTGATCGGGAACGGGCTGTTCATCGACCACGGCGCTGGCGTCGTCATCGGCGAGACCGCGGTCGTCGGCGACAACTGCACGATCTACCACAACGTGACGTTGGGCGGCACGGGCAAGGACAAGGGATCCAAACGCCATCCCACCCTGGGGGACGATGTTCTGGTGGGGACGGGCGCCAAGATCCTCGGAGCGATCCGGGTCGGGTCCAATTCGCTGATCGGGGCCAATGCCGTCCTGCTGACGGATGTCCCTCCGGATTCCACGGTGGTGGGGGTGCCAGGGCGGGTGGTCCGCGCTGGAGGCGCGCGCGTGGACCACGCGCTGGAGCTGGACCACGCCAGCACGCCCGACCTGGTCGAGCAGGAGATCTGCCTGGTCCTCCGGCGTGTCTACCATCTCGAGGAGGAAATGCGTATGCTGTGCGAGCGGGCGGGTGTCTCCTGCGAGGATGCGGTCCCCGCGCGGAGCTCCGGCGGTACGGGATCGACCGGCTGACGTCCTCCCGGCACAGACAGATCCAGCAACGGACAGAGCCGCATATCGGCTTTGTGAAAGGCGGACTTTCCCATGAGACTTTACAATACCCTTGCCCGTGAGAAACAGGAATTCATCCCGATCGAACCCGGCCGCGTGCGGATGTATGTCTGCGGCCCGACGGTGTACAACTATTTCCACATCGGGAACGCGCGGCCGTTCGTGACGTTCGACACGCTCCGGCGATTTCTGGAGTTCCAGGGCTATCGGGTCGATTTCGTGCAGAACTTCACCGATATCGACGACAAGATGATCCAGCGCTCACAAGCGGAAGGGGTCACCGTCAAGCAGCTGGCGGACCGCTTCATTGCTGAATACTACACCGACGCGGACGGACTCGGGATCCTGCGCCCGACGGTCCAGCCGCGCGCGACCGAAACCATCGACGAGATCGTCGCGCTGACCGGGGAGCTCGTTGCGCGCGGATTTGCGTACGAGACTTCCGACGGGATCTATTTCGACGTATCAAAAGACCCGGAGTACGGCAAGCTGTCCCGACGGAACCTGGAGGATCTCAAGGCGGGTGCCGGCGAGCGCGTCGACCTCGACGAGGAGAAACGCAGTCCGATGGACTTCGCGGTCTGGAAGAAGAAGAAGGACGGGGAACCGTCCTGGCCGTCCCCGTGGGGGGAAGGACGCCCCGGATGGCATATCGAATGCTCCGCCATGATCCGGAAAACCCTCGGCGAGACGATCGACATCCACTGCGGCGGGCAGGATCTGGTGTTCCCCCATCATGAGAACGAGATCGCGCAGAGCGAATGCGCCAACGGAAAGCCGTTTGCCCGGTATTGGCTCCACAACGGGTTCATTACGATCGACGATGAGAAGATGTCCAAATCCGCGGGCAACTTCTTCACGGTCCGCGATGTGGCCGCGCGGTTCCCGTATCCGGTGATCCGCTTCTTCCTCCTGTCCGCCCACTACCGGATGCCGATCAACTACAGCGCGGAGATGCTGTCGGCGG
>JAGOFF010000006.1 GCA_017997315.1 Clostridia bacterium | reverse complement strand
GCGGACACGACGAGCGCGAGCAGACCCTGAACCAGCTGCTGGTCGAGATGGACGGTTTCGGACCCAATCAGGATGTCATCATCATGGCCGCGACCAACCGGCCGGATATCCTCGATCCCGCACTGCTGAGACCGGGACGTTTCGACCGCCGCGTAACCGTCATGCGCCCGGATATCCGCGGCCGCGAGGAGATCCTGAAAGTCCATGCGCGAAACAAACCGCTGGATCCGACCATCGAACTCAACGAAATCGCGCGGGTGACCCCCGGTTTCACCGGCGCGGACCTGGCGAACCTGTTGAACGAAGCGGCGCTCATGGCGGCCAAGCGGGGGGACAAGGCCATCCGCTACACGGACATCACGGAGTCCGTGTTCAAGGTCATGATCGGTCCTGAGAAAAAGAGCCGGCTGATCAGCAGCAAGGAGCGGCGCCTGACCGCGTTCCACGAAGCCGGCCATGCGATCATCCTGCGCATCGTGTCCGAAACCGACAAGGTCGAGCGGATTTCAATCATTCCGGCCGGCCTGGCGGGCGGATACACCGCGCACAAACCGCACGAAGACGTATACTACACGACCCGCAAGCAACTGGTCGACACGATCATGATCTCCCTGGCCGGCCGTGCCGCGGAGGAGATCGTGTTCGGCGAGATCTCGACCGGCGCGGCATCCGACCTGCAGCAGAGCAACGCGATCGCGCGCGACATGATCATGAAGTACGGCATGAGCGAGAAACTCGGGAACCTGGTGTTCGGCAGCCAGGAAGAGGTGTTCCTCGGCAAGGACTACGGCCATGTGCAGAACTTCAGTGAGAAACTGGCCGGAATCATCGACGAAGAGACCAAGATGATCATCGATCAGGCGTATACGGAGACCAAGCGCCTGCTGGCGGATTGCCGCGACACCCTGGAGAAAGTCGCCGCCAGGCTGCTGGAGATCGAGAAGATCGAAGCGCCCGAGTTCGAAGAGATCTTTCTGGCGACCGCACCGAAGCATCTGGCTGTCCCGAAACCCGCGGAGACGGATGCCGTCGTCGTGGCAACGGATGCCGCCGTCGCGGCAACTGACGCCGCCGCGGCGGAGGTCGAATCCCCTCCCGTTTCCTGATCCGCGCAAGGGAATGGAATTCCATAGGATCTGAAGAGGGCCGGTTCCATTTTCATGGAGCCGGCCCTTACCCAATCAACCGATCTTGCTGAAGCATGCGGGGTTCAATCCGCTGCGAGCAGCCAGTCCGCAAAGCCGCGGATCTCCTCGGGACCGAGAACCAGTATGAGGTCTCCGGAAGATACCACCCCGTCAAGAGCCTCTTTGATCTCGGGGAACGAGGCGGCGAAAAGCGAGTTTCCTCCGAGTCCGTTGATCCGCGCGGCGATCATTTCAGACCGGATGTCGCCCGGATCGGTCTCACGGTCGCTGAATATCTCCGCCAGGATCGAGAATTCGCAGGGAAGCAGGGCTGCGACAAAATCGTCAAACAGGATTCTCGTCCGGCTGAAGGTCAGAGGTTGGAAAACCACCCAGGTATGCGCGTGGGGAAAAGCCGCCGCCGCACGCAGCGTCGCCCGGACCGCCGAGGGATGATGCGCGTAATCGCTGATCACGACCGCACCGCGGTATGTCCCGCGGATATCAAACCGCCCTTCCGCTCCGGTATACGACTCCAGAGCCTCGCGTGCGCCTTCCGGGGTGCCGCCGTTCTTCCAGGCGCAGGCGACGGCAGCCAGCGCGTTCATGACATTATGCTCTCCAGGAACCCGGAGGCGGATCGAAGCATAGATCGATCCCTCGACAACCACATCAAACGATGGACATCCTTCGGGATACGTGAGACGGGAGAACGTGACCGTCGGAGCATTCCCCCCCAGCCGATCCTCCGGCCGGCCGAAAGAAACGATTTCCGGCAGCTTGCGCGCATCCCTGTCGGCTTCGTCGGCCAACCGGGCGAGCAGCGTGGCCGCCCGGGCGTCGAATGCAGGCAGGACGAGCGTACCGTCGGACGGGACATGCCGCGCAAATTCCGTAAACGCGTCGGTCACATCGTCGATATCGCGGAAACAGTCCACATGATCGTATTCGATATTGAGAATCGCTGCAGTGGTGGAGTGGAACTGCAGAAAGCTCCGCATGTATTCACAGGCTTCGGAGACCATGAGATCCCCGGGGGTTCCCAACCGGACGGTTCCGCCGAACTCCGCCAGGTCCGCCCCGAGATGGACGGTCGGGTTCCGTCCGGACCGGATCAGAATGGAGGAACACATGGCCGTGGTGGTCGTCTTGCCGTGGGTTCCGGAAATATTGATCACCCGGCTGTATAAACGGTTGATCCAGCCAAGGTAGACGGCGCGGTCGATGACGGGGATGCCGAGTTCCGTGGCGCGGATCCTCTCCGGATTGTCCGGATGCACGGCTGCGGTATGTACGACCCAGTCCGGCCGGAACGCATCGATCCGTTCCGCGCGATGCCCTGCGTGCACTTCTATGCCCAATGCGGCCAGACGATCGGTCCGTGCGCCCGGATGGCGGTCCGAACCGGCGACGGTCATCCCGTAGGCGTGGGAAATCTCCGCAAGTCCGGCCATGCTGATTCCGCCGATCCCGACAAAAAACACCCTTGCGCCCTTTTTCAACATCCCGTTGGGATCCTGTGACTGAATCATGTACGATCTCCCTTGTTCTTCATCGATGAGATTCTACCATACCCGCGATCCAGACCGGTACGGAATGGGGGTGTTGTAAGGAGTGGTACATGACAATTTCGAAACAATGTGTAGAAACACATCATATATGTTTGCATAATGGATACAAACTGACGATAATATAGGAAGCGTCTGCGTGCGGACTCCGGTCCGAAACGCGGCCGCCTCCGGTGAAACGCCGGCAGGAGTCCGATGCAGGAGGGGTTTGATGACATGGGGATCAGCAGCATCATCATCCGCAAGCTGACCAACAACGAGAAACTGAAAGCGATCGTGTCCGTGACGTTCGACGAGGAGTTTGTGGTTCATGACATCAAGGTGATTCAGGGGAACAACGGGCTGTTCATCGCCATGCCGAGCCGCAGGACCCAGGACGGCACGTTCAAGGACATTGTCCATCCGATCAATTCAGGCTTCCGCGAACAGATCTCGGAAGCGGTTCTGAACAAGTATTCGGAAGCGCTCGCGGAGCTGGAGATGGAAATGGCATGACGTCCCCGCGGCAGGTTGTCCGGTTTCCACCGCATTCCGTGATGGTATAATGTCACCACGGACGGACCCGTGCCGTCCGCATTCCATATTCATCGAATCGGAGGGGTGAGCCATGCCGGGTAGACCTGCGGCGGATACGGGATGGCGGTTGGGGCGCGTGCTCGCGCTTGCCGCATGGACCTCCGCGCTTGTGGTTTCGCTTGTGCTGGCAGGATGGACCGGTCTTCGCCGGACATCCCTCATCTCGGAGTTTTCCTATACCGGCCGCGATGGAATCACCTCTGTCGCTACGCTGGCCGGTCCGGCATCCGATGCCGCGTCGGCCGGCGGAGCGGTTCTCGTCATGTATCCCGTATCCGATCCGCCGGTAGGGATGCTTTCTCTCCTGGACGATCTGGCGCGCGGCGGTTTTTTCGCCATGACATGCGCGGTTCCCGAGGAGGACGGCATCCAGGCGATCGCGAAGGCAATGGGTGCATTTGCGGACCGGAGCGGTATTCCGACTTCCCGGACGTGGATCATCGGATCGGGTGCCGCCGCTGCGACCGCCCTGCAGTACGCGGCTGAGCATGCGGCCGGAGGCGTCGCACTGCTGGATCCCGGATCCGGCATCCCGGTCAAGAACCTTCCCGCTCAGGGCACCCCGGTTGGAATCTTTGCGGCCGGCAACGGTTCGGACGGGGGGGCAGACTCCCTGATTGCGCTGTATGAGTCACTCTCCGGCGAGGACGCGACGCTCGCGCATCCGACCGACTGGACCGGGAGCACCTTCGTCCGGACCTATCTGGCGCCGGACGGCGGTACGCGCCTGTCCGTGTATCCGGATGTTCCCGCGGGAATCGGACTGACGGTGCCGGTGTACCTCGGCGATGTGCTGCGCTGGATGTCGGCATCCGGACCGGACGGACAAAGCGGTTCCGCCTCCCGGCTTCTTCTGCCGCTCGACGCGGGAGCGGTCTTTCTCTCGGCTGCTCTGTCAGCCGGCCTGGTGTTCGGCTCCCTGTCGCGGCTGCTGCCCAGGGGGGACAGGATCCATGCCGCATCGCTGTACGGCTTTCTCGCCGCCGGTGCGGTCCTGCTTGCCGGTGTCGCGTTCGGACTGGCGGGCCGTCTGCTGTGGAGCCGGCCGCTGATGCGCTGGGAATCCGTTGCGGCCGGCGCCGTTCTGCTCGTTGCCCGGTTGCCTTTGTTCGGCTCGCTGTCTTTGTCCAGAGGATGGTCGGCATCCACGGACCGCTTTGTCAACCGATGGCTCGAGGTGGCCGATCTCGGGGTGTTCCTGGTTGTATCCGGCGGGGTGGCGCTTCTGGATGGCCTAGGATTTTTTGCCTGCGTGTCCGCCGCGTTCGGTGCTCTGTGCGCCTGGGGGCTCACCCGGGCGACAGGGGGCCTGTCACGGTCGCTGTCCTTCAGCCATCTCGCCGGGGCGATTCTCCTGGCCGCGCTCGTATGATCCGGTATGAGACATTCAGAAAAGCGACAAGGATCGCGCTTCGCGTCTGCGCGGCACTGATGGGCGTGGTTCTGATCCTCGGCATCCTTGTCGGCGTGGTCTTTCTGCGGAGCGGGATCCGAGGCGTGATGCGCCTGCCGCTGCTGTCCGGCCTGATCGGAATCGACAGGCAGGTCGATCTGGATGTGACGCCTGCATCCCGGCAGGAGATCGACGATCTCGCTGACCGATGGGGTCGGGACGTGAAAGACATCCGGCCCGGCACGACGACGGAAAAGGGCGCGATCGACATGTCGGCCGGCCAGTTCGCGTATCTGCTGCAGGAGGGCGGAGAAAACCCGGAACTGTTTGAGAATGTCCAGGTCCGGCTGGATGAGACAGAGGGGGAAGCCATCCTGTCGATTTCCACCCTGACGGACGCCGCCGCGGCCGCCGGGACGGTCGGATACACCAGGGAAGACCTGGACGGCGTGGTCGGAGAACTGCCGGACCAGGTGGCTGTACTGGTGGAACTTGTCTTGCCGGACGGTTCCGATGCCGGCCGGATCGAACTGGACTCGCTGCGGATCGGGAACATCGTTCTGTCCGATACGCTCGTGGACAGCGCCAATCAGTATCTGATGCCGACACTCGAGACGTTTTTTGAAAACCAGTACGGGATTGTGCTGGACGCGCTCGAAGCCGGAGACCAATCCATCCGCATCGAGGGCGGCCTTCCGGCGGACTAGGCCGGACAAGCGGACGCCGGCCTTGGCGGATTCCATCGTCGCTCAATGCAGGATCCATACGGACTCCGGTACGCGTACAGGCTCCGGGACTATCGTTTCCCTTTCAGGTCCTCCGGAATGAACACGCCGTCCGCGGGCGGTTTCAGAATCGGGGAGTCTGGTTTCAGCTGCATGATTTCGATGGGATTTCCATCCGGATCGTCGATCCAGCACTGGATGTTGCCGGCCCGGCCGTGCCGCTCCCTGACCCGCAGAACGACGCCGCGTTCTTCCAGCTCGGCTGCGGCAGCCCGGATATCCTCAACTTCCAGGCAGAGGTGGCTGTATCCGGCGGTCCGCCCGTCTCCCGGCGGATTCCGGTCGGAAGCGCCATGAAACAGCTCGATGTACCGCTGATCGGGAGTCCGCAGATATACGGTCCCCGGTGTCCCGTCCGCATTGTCCATGGAGAAGATCTTTTCCATGCCGAGCACCCGGACATAGAAGTCCAGCATCTTCTCCATATCTTTCACCCAGAATGCGACATGCATGAGTCCCTTGATCACGATTGCAGCCTCCCCGTGCTTCAGTTTGGATATGAAATAGGATATCATGGGTACGGTTCCGAGGGGAACCGATATTGCCGCATACGGGAAAATGCACTCCGGCCGGCGGCGCGTCCGCTTTTCGTTGACACTGGACCGGACGCATGCTAATATGCCTTGGTGACCGCATGGGACGGGCCGTTCAAACGCCGAAAGGCTGCCTGGCGCCCAGCGAGACTGTATACAGGAGGACACAAGACATGTACGCTGTTATCGCCACGGGCGGCAAGCAGTACCGGGTTTCGGTCGGAGATGAAATCTTCGTCGAGAAACTCGATGGCGATGCCGGACAGGCAGTGACGTTCGACCAGGTTCTCGCGGTTTTTGACGACGGCTTCAAGGCCGGCGCCAGCGCGGTTGTCGAGGGCGAAATCGTCAAGCAGGGAAAACAAGGCAAGATCGTCATCTTCAAGTACAAGGCCAAGAAGGGCTACCGCCGCAAGAACGGCCACCGCCAGCCCTACACGCGCGTCCGGATCAACAAGATCACGGTCTGACGCGAGGGGAGGCCGGACCACGATGATCACGGTCCGTCTGCAGCGGACCCGATCGGGTTTTCTGCAAAGAATCACCGCCTCGGGCCATGCCGGATATGCCGGGGCGGATATGGACGACATCGTGTGCTCGGCGGTATCCGCCATTCTGCAGACCGCTGTGGGCGGGTTGCAGGACGTGGCGGGGCTCGATCCGGAATATGCTTTGGACGACGGCCGCATCGTATGCGGGGTGTCCGATCCCGAAACCTTGGATCCGTCGGCGCGCGAAACGGCGCGGGTGATCCTGGAGACAGCGGCGGTCGGATGCCGTCAGATCGAAGACAGTTACGGTTCCCGGTATGTGACCGTCCGGGAAACCGCCTACATCGAATAGGAGGTGCAGAACCATGATCCGCATCAACCTGCAGCTATTGGCGCACAAGAAGGGCGTCGGCAGCACGCGGAACGGCCGCGAATCCGCATCCAAGCGGCTCGGTGCCAAAAAGGGCGACGGCCAGCTTGCTTTGGCCGGCAATATCCTGGTCCGTCAGCGCGGGACCAAGATCCATCCAGGCAACAATGTCGGGATCGGATCCGACGACACCTTGTTCGCCTTGACCACCGGGCACGTCAAATACGAGCGCATGGGCAGGGACCGCAAGAAGGTCAGCGTTTACCCGGCCGAGTGAACCCGCTCCGGTCAGTATCGCTCGCAACGGGTCCGGTCCGATAAGGCCGGACCCTTTTGTCTTTTCGTTTTTCACGCCCATCGGAGGTGGCGGATGTTCATCGACCATGCCAGAATCCATATAAAGGCGGGCAGCGGCGGCAACGGCGCCGTGTCCTTTTATACGGAGAAGTACATTCCGAACGGCGGACCGGACGGCGGGGACGGCGGCCGGGGCGGGGATATAGTCTTTGTCGCCGACGGAGGGATGAGCACCCTGCGGGATATCCGTTATCATCGGAAATATGCGGCGGAGAACGGGGACAAGGGCGGTACGCGGAATCAAACGGGGAAGAGCGGGAAATCCCTGGTCATCCGCGTTCCGGTCGGTACAATCCTCAAGGATTCCGAGACCGGACGCATCTATGCGGATCTGTCGCAGGACGGCGAACGGGTGGTGGTCGCCCGGGGCGGACGTCCGGGCAAAGGCAACGCGCACTTCGCCACATCCGTCCGCCAGGCGCCCCAGTTCGCCCGTGCCGGTGAACCCGGTGAAGAAATGGATCTGGAAGTCGAGCTCAAGCTGTTGGCGGACGTCGGTCTGATCGGCATGCCGAATGTCGGAAAGTCCACGCTGCTTTCCGTGGTTTCCTCGGCAAAACCGAAAATCGCGAATTATCATTTCACGACATTGGAACCCAGTCTGGGTGTGGTGTCGATCGATGACGCCGAGTTTGTCGTCGCAGACATCCCGGGTCTGATCGAGGGCGCCCATGAAGGAGCCGGTTTGGGTCTGGATTTCCTCCGGCATGTAGAACGTACGAAGATGCTGGTGCATGTCGTGGATGTATCCGGCAGCGAGGGGCGGGATCCCATCGACGATTTTGAACGGATCAACCGGGAACTCGCCTTGTTCAATCCCGTACTGGCCGAGCGCCCGCAGATTGTCGCGGCCAACAAACTCGACATCGCCGACGCGGAAGCGGCAGGAGCGTTCGTCCGGGAAATGGAGAGGCGCGGACATGCGGTGTTCCCTGTCAGCGCGGCTACCGGCGAAGGAATCACTCCGCTGCTTCGTCATATCGCACGCACGCTGCCGACGCTGCCCGAGACGGTCCTGTTCGATCGGGACGCCCAGGCTGCGGCGGATCTGTCCGAAACGCCCGATCTGTTCGGCATCCGGCATGAAGGCGGAACATACCATGTCACCGGACAATGGATTGCCCAACTGGTGCTGTCGACCAATATGGACGATCCGGACTCCCTCGGCTACTTCCAGCGGCTGATCCGGCGCAAGGGCGTGATCGACGCGCTGGAAGCCGCAGGAGTCCAGGAGGGGGACCTCGTCTCCCTGGAGGGATTTGAGTTTGAATACTTCCGATGATGGGGAGGCGAAGAGATCCGTGATCGGACTGAACAGCACGCAGCGCGCATTCCTGCGGTCCCTTGCCAACCGGCTGGACGACTCTGCCCAGATCGGCAAAGGCGGCTTGACCGCGTCGGTCGCCGCCGACATCGACACGCAGCTGACAGCCAGGGAACTGGTCAAGATCCATGTGTTGAAAACCGCTGATGCGGATCTGCGCGATCTGGCTGCACAGGCGGCGGACGCCTGCGGCGCGGAGGTTGTGCAGGTGATCGGCCGCAAGGTGGTCTTGTACCGGCACTCCGGGCGAAGAGAGGAAGAGGGCAAGGCGATCCTGCTCCCGTCCCCGAACCGGTCGTAACGCTGGTTCTTATCTTCCGGTGTTTTCTGGAATATCCTGATACGGTATAGTATAGGTTGTGTGCATACCATGCGCATCCGTTGCACATTGCGTATGCATGCGGCGAGTGACAGGCGAACAGCCTGACGGAAAGCGAGGAACCGATGGATATTTATGTCTGCGACCTGTGCGGCTACGAGTACGACCCCGCTGTCGGCGATCCGGACAACGGAATCGCTCCGGGCACCGCGTTTGCGGATCTCCCGGATACCTGGGTCTGCCCCATGTGCGGAGCATCCAAGGACGATTTCAGCAAGAAGTGAAGGGCAGCGAAGCCTGTGATGCGGAGCCTGCGGCGTCCGGACGTTCCGGGATGCGCAGGCTCGCTTCATGACGGCCGGGCTCTGCCCGTCGCGCGCGGAAAGCGAGGAGAACATGATCCGACTCTACGGCTGCGACCATATCTACTGTGTGGGTGCGGAACATCCCGACAGAAGCCTGTTCGACTGTCTGATGCCGACGCCGCATGGAACCACCTACAATTCATACATCATCGCCGGGGAAGACAAGACCGCACTGATCGATGCGGTGGATCCAGACAAGACCGACGTGCTGATGATGAACCTTCGCGAAGCGGGGGTTGCCAAGCTGGACTATCTGGTCTGCCTGCATACCGAGCAGGATCATGCGGGATCCATTGCACGTGTCCGGCAGGAGTGGCCGGACATGCGGGTGGTGGCGACCGCCAAGGTGCGTGACCTGCTGGCGACGCATGTGCATATCCCCCCGTCCGCGGTGGATGTGGTCGCGGAAGGGGATGTGCTTGACCTTGGCGGACGGTCGCTCCGCTTCATGCCGATTCCGTTCGCGCATTGGCCGGACAACACAATGGCGTATTGCGAAGCGGAGAACGTCTTGTTTTCAAGCGACCTGTTCGGATCGCATTTTGCGCTCTCCGGTGCGCGGGACGTGTCGGATGAGGTCCTCATGGAGGCGGCCCGGTCCTATTATTCCGAGATCATGATGCCCTTCCGGACGCAGATCGCCCGCTACACCGCGCGGGTGCGGGAACTCTCCCCCCGGATCATCGCGCCGGCGCACGGTCCGGTCTGGACCGAACCGTACAGGATTCTGGACGCTTACGGACAGTGGACATCCGGCCGGCTTGCGCGGATGGTTACGATCCCGTATGTCAGCATGCACGGGAGTACGAAGGTGATGGTCGATCGGCTTGCCGCCGCGCTCGAGGCGCATGGCGTCCGGGTCCGTCTGCATGACCTCGGTGCGCACCCGGACAGCCTGACGGTGGAGACCGGCCATATGATTTATGACCTGGCCGACAGTGCGGCGATCGTACTTGCGACCCCTACCGTACTCGTCGGCCCCCATCCCGCAGCGGTCTACGCCGCGGTGACCACCACCGCGATGAAGCCGCCCGCCCGGTTGTTCGGCATGATCGGCTCCTATGGCTGGGGATCCCGCGCCGCGGAAACCATCGCTGCTCTGACCGCGGATCTCAAGGCGGAAAAGATGGATCCGCTGCTGGTCAAGGGGTTGCCGACCGAAGAGGACCTGGCCCGGATCGATGCCTATGCATCGGATCTGGCAAACAAACTGGACGCGATGGAGATTTCGGGGTGATGACGGCGCGCAGCCGGGAGATCACTCCCGGCCGGCACTTTCATCCGGAAGCGGCTCCGTCTGCCCTGCTGTCGCCGCAAACCGCATCAGGTTCCGATGAAAACCCGCGGGATCCGCCCGGAAACGTTCACAGAGCGCGGCGGCCTCGGACTGGGTCGGGAGCCGGAGCCGGAGATGGAGCAGATCGCCGATACCGTCGCTGAGCCGCAGCGCGGCCAGATAACCGCCGGCAGGGTCCTGGAGGCTGTACGCCTCGGCCGCGCGGCGGCTCCGGCTCTCGCGCGACCAGCGGCCGGTCTCGGCCGCCAGATAGTCCGCCACATGGCGGGGAATCCCCTGCACAAGCGTACGCAGCGCCTCGGAACCGCGCCGGGTGAGGGCGCAGCGTTCCACCGGGCGTCCGTGCGCGTCCCGCATGGTCTCGTCTTTCCGCACGGAAAGGGCGACGCATTCATCCGACCGGAGCTCGTCGAAAGCCTGCATGAACTGGAAGTAGTCCATATATGCGGTACCGACCGCCAGATCGGTCAGTCTAGGCAGTGTGGGATCCTCCATGGAGGAAAGGATGTACAGGATGATGACCTTGTTGGTGACTCCGGTGTTCCGTTCCATCGTACGCCTCCTTGCCGGCAGGGGCGGCCGCCCGTCCGCCAACCGGTTTTCCCATTATAGCAAAACGTTGCCGGGACGGGTTTCCGGACGATGAAGACGCTTCTGGTCGGCATCAACGCACGGTATTCCCATACGAATCCCGCCATCCGGTCGCTTCAGGCGTATGCAAGCGATCCGGCCCGGACCGTTCCGGTTCCGGCGTCGGACATCGTACTGTACGAGAATCACGTCAACCAGCCTTACGACCGGCTGCTTCGTGAACTGGCGGATGCGGATGCGGACCTGTACGGATTCTCCTGCTACCTGTGGAACATCGAAACGGTGATGCGGCTGTGTTCAGACCTTCGTCTGCTCAAACCCGGAGCCATCCTCCTGCTCGGCGGGCCCGAGATTCTGCGGGACGCGTCCGCGGAAAAATATCTGGCCGCGCTTCCGGCTGTCGATATGCTGCTGGCCGGGGAGGGGGAGGAGTCTTTCCATAGGCTGCTGCTGCGTTTGTCGGATCCGACCCGTTCAGGGGATCCCGGACCGGACGTGCCGGGACTGACGTGGAGGCATAACGGCGTGATCCGCAGCCGGGCACCCGGTCCGCCGATGGAGATGGACCGGATTCCCTTTCTGTACCGGGATGGATTCACCGGATTGGAAAACCGGCTTGTCTATTATGAATCGACCCGGGGCTGTCCGTGCGGATGCGCATACTGCCTGTCGGCGAACGACCGGCTCGTCCGGTCGAGGCCGCTCCCGGCCGTTCTGGAGGAGATCGGGTTTTTGGCTGCCGCCGGCGTCCGTACGGTGAAGTTTGTCGATCGGACCTTCAATGCGGATCCGGATCGCTCCTGCGCGATCTGGCGTTATGTGTCCTCTCTTCGGACGGAGACGGTCTTTCACTTTGAAGTGGCGGCGCATCTTGCGGACGATGCGTCGCTGCGCGTCCTTGCGGAAGCCCCGGCCGGCCGGATCCAGCTGGAGGCCGGGATCCAGTCGATCCACGGGGACGTGCTCCGCGCGGCCGGACGCACCGCGCCGCCGGAGATCACGTTGGATCGCGCGCGGCGGTTGACCGGCCTCGGGAATCTCGACGTCCATCTGGATCTGATCATCGGACTGCCCGGCGAGACGGCGGACCGGTTTGCAGAATCGTTTGACGCGGTATACGCCCTGGCCCCTGGGTCGCTTCAGGTCGAAACGCTCAAGGTTCTGCCCGGCACGCCGATGCGCTCCCTCGCATCCCGGCCGGGCTGGCGGTTCAGCCCGCATCCCCCGTACCGTCTTCTGTCCTCCGATTCGCTCCGGCCGGACGAGGTGTTCCGGCTCGAGGATGTCGCCCGTCTGACGGATGTCTACTACAATTCCAGGGCGTTTTCGACGACCCTTCAGCTGATGACGAAGCGCGCGGGATCGCCGTACCGGTTCTTTGAGGAACTCGCGTGCATATGGCGGTCTCTCGGGCTCTTTGCCAGGGACGTCTCTCGGAACGAGGCGGCGGCGCTGCTCCTGCACCTTGCGGACGGCGACCGGGAAGTCGAGGCCTGCCTGCGGGCGGATCAGCCCCGGCTTGCCTCCGAGCGGGAATGGCATGGCCTGACCGCCCGACGGTCCGGATTCGGAGCCCTCCGTTCCGATATAATGGATTCGAACGGTACATGAATCCGCAGACGGGGGTGATCTTTTCGTGACAGTGCCGGACGCCCGCCTGGCGCCCCCCTCCCTCAGAGGTGCCTAACATGCTGAAATTCGATTATTCCCAAGCTCTTCCGTTCATCCGGGAATCCGAGATCGCCCGGCTGGAACCGCAGGTTCTCCTGTCGGAACGTATGTTGGAGGATCGGACCGGACCGGGTTCGGAATATCTCGGATGGATGGATCCGTCGGCCGTCTGCAGCCGTTCCGAGCTCGAGCGCATCCAGCATGCCGCCCGCAGGATCCACGAAGGATCCGATGTGCTGGTGGTCATCGGGATCGGCGGCTCCTATCTCGGCGCCCGCGCGGCGATCGAGATGCTGTCGTCCGCGTTCCCCTCCGGGAAAGACCGGAACGGCCGGATCGAAACGATATTTTGCGGCCATAACCTCAGCGCGACCTATATGGCCGACCTGATGCGGTGGCTGGACGGACACGAGGTATCGGTCAACGTCATCAGCAAATCCGGAACGACCACCGAAACCGCGGTGGCCTTCCGTGTGCTCCGGGCGTTCATGGAGGCCCGATACGGCAAGGAGGGCGCGCGTTCAAGGATCTATGCGACCACGGACCGTACACGGGGCGCACTGCGCGAACTGGCGGAAAAAGAAGGGTATGAAACGTTTTCCGTGCCGAACGATATCGGAGGGCGGTATTCCGTGCTGACCGCGGTCGGACTGCTTCCGATCGCCGCGGCCGGGATCGATGTCCATCGGATCCTGGCCGGCGCATCCGCCATGGCGGAAGCCTGTGCCCGTCCCGGATTGTCCGCCAGCCCCGCAGCCCGGTATGCCGCGGTCCGGACCGCTCTCTACCGGAGGGGGTACCGGGTCGAGATCCTTGCGGGCTATGAGCCGTATCTGCATACGATCGGCGAATGGTGGAAACAGCTGTTCGGGGAGAGCGAGGGAAAAGACGGGAAAGGGATCTTCCCTGCGGCGGTGGACAACACGACGGATCTGCATTCCATGGGGCAATATATCCAGGACGGCGCCCGATTCCTGTTCGAGACGGTTCTCGACGTCCTGCAGCCGCGCGTGGACTTTGAGGTGCCCGAGACGGCGGATTCGGGGGACGGGATCGGCTATCTGGCCGGCCGCGGGCTGCATTCGGTCAACCGGACCGCGATGCAGGGGACGGTGCTGGCGCATGTCGACGGGGGCGTGCCCAACCTGCGCGTCCAGCTCCCCGGACTGACCCCCCACGCATTCGGACAGCTGGTCTACTTTTTTGAGAAGTCCTGTGCGCTCAGCGGCTATATGCTGGCGGTCAATCCGTTCGACCAGCCGGGTGTCGAAGATTACAAGCAGAACATGTTCGCGCTCCTCGGGAAGCCGGGACATGAAGCCCGGCGGGACATGCTGGAGAAGCGGCTTCGCGGATAGGGCACCGACCTTGTGGACAACCGGGTTTCACGGGTATAGACTGGGCCGGACCCATAAGGACCGCGGCCGTCCGGCACGGAATGCCGAGACAGAAAGGAATCCGTCCATTTGAATACGATCGATTTGCCAAGACGCATCCTGCGCGGCGTGGAGCGTCCCGCCCGGTATACCGGCGGAGAATGGAACGCCGTCCATAAAGACCCTGCCGCATCCGGACGGATGCGGTTCGCTTTCTGCTTTCCGGACATCTACGACATCGGAATGTCCAATCTGGCCCTGCACATCCTGTACCATGTGCTGAACCAGCGGGACGACACCTGGTGCGAGCGGTGCTTCGCCCCCTGGATCGACATGGAGTCCCGCATGCGGGAAGAAGGCATTCCGCTGTTTTCGATTGAATCCCGCACTCCGATCCGGGCGTTTGACGTGGTGGGATTCACGATGCAGTATGAGCTCAGTTTCACCAATGTGCTCAACATGCTGGACCTGGCGGGCATCCCGCTGCGCTCGTCCGACCGCGTCGAATCCGATCCCCTGATCTGCTGCGGCGGACCGGCGGTGTTCAACATCGAACCGATGGCGCCGTTTTTCGATTTTGTCCTGATTGGCGAAGGCGAGGAAGTCATCGGAGAGGTCATGGACCTGGTCCGACGCCGGAAGAGCGGCGATCTGCCGGGACGGAGCGCGTTTCTTCGCGAAGCCGCGCGTATTCCCGGGGTGTATGTCCCATCGCTGTACGAGGCGCGGTACCTGCCGGACGGCCGGCTCGCCGGGACGGTCCCGCTGGCGGATTCCGTACCGGCCCGCGTGCGGAAACGCGTGGTCCTCGACCTGGACGCCGTACCTTTTCCGGAACAGCCGCTGGTGCCCAACACCGAGATCGTTCACGACCGGGTGTTTCTCGAACTGTTCCGCGGCTGTACACGCGGCTGCCGCTTCTGTCAGGCCGGTTTCATTTACCGGCCGGTCCGGGAGAGGACCCCGGATACGCTGCTGAAACAGGCGGTCGCCTCGGAAGCGTCGTCCGGTTACGACGAAGTCGGGATGCTCTCGCTGTCCACCAGCGACTACACCGGTCTGGAGAAGCTGACGGACGGCCTTCTATGCGCGCTGACGCCGCGCCGCACCAGTCTTTCGCTGCCGTCGCTGCGCATCGACTCCTTCTCGCTCGACCTGATGAAGAAAGCCGCCGAAACGCGGAAAAGCGGGCTCACATTCGCTCCTGAGGCCGGAACGCAGAGAATGCGCGACGTCATCAACAAAGGCGTCACCCATGATGATCTCCTGCGTGCTGCGGAGCTGGCGTTCGACGGCGGCTGGAACAGCATCAAGCTTTATTTCATGCTCGGGCTCCCGGGCGAAACCATGGAGGATGTGGACGGGATCGCCGCGCTCGCCCATGAGATCGAGTCGCTGTACTACCGCCGTCCTCCCGATAAGCGGCGGCGCAGGCTGGACCTGACCGTCAGCACCTCGATGTTCATCCCCAAGCCGTGCACCCCGTTCCAATGGGAACCGCAGGAAGACCGGGAGTCGCTCGACGCCAAGCGGAAGAGGCTGAAAGAACTTCTGCGCAGCCGGAGCATCAAGTACCAGTGGCACGACCTGGACACATCGTGGATCGAGGCGGTACTCGCGCGGGGCGACCGTCGCCTGGCGGACGCCGTGGAAGACGCCTGGCGCTCCGGATGCCGGTTTGACGCATGGGATGAACAGTTCCACCTGGACCGCTGGATGGAAGCGATCCGCGGCCGCGGTCTGGATCCGTGGTTCTATGCCGGACGCAGACGGGAACCGGACGAGATATTTCCATGGGATCACATCGATACCGGGGTGGAGCGCTCGTACCTGTGGGAAGAAAACCGCAAGGCGGCGTCCTGCCTGACGACCCCTGAATGCAGAACCGCTTGCGGTGACTGCGGAGCGGCGGTTTTCAACGGAGGTGTCTGCTTTGGAAAATGACGGCATCGACCGCACGCTGCCCGATCCGCACAGCGCGGACGGAAAGGGTCCGGATACGCAGCCGAACTGGATCCGGATCCGGTTCCGCCGGAGCGGACCCGCGGAATACCTCGCCCATCTGGACATGATGAGGCTGTTCGAACGCGCATTGAGGCGGGCCGGGATCCCGCTTGCCTATTCGCAGGGATTCAATCCCCGGCCGCACCTGGTGTTCGCGCTTCCCCTCGGCGTGGGAGTACAGGCGGAGGCGGACATCGTGGACATCGAAACGGCGAAGCCGGTACCTCCGGGGGATCTCGCGGTCCAGTTGGACCGCTGCCTGCCGGACGGGGTGTCGGTGCGCGGAGCGGAAGCCGTGATCCCGGACAGGAAAAGTGTGATGGGACGTGTCGTACGGGCGGCATACCGGATCCGTGCATCCGGAATCGCAGCGGCGGCGGAGTCCTTGATGGATTGTGCGGAACTGCCGGTCGAGAAGACCGGAAAAAGCGGCAGACGGATGCTGGATACCCGTCCGCTGATCCTGTCCGCAACTCCGTCCGGCCCAGATGAGGCGGTGTTCCTTGTCAAGGCCGGGAGCGCGGAGAATCTGCGCCCCGATCTGCTTCTGGAGGCGATGGTCCGGTATGCCGGCCTGGATCCGTTGAAAGCCGCGAATGCGGAGATCATCCGCGAGCGAATCGAGTTGTCGGATGGGAATGATGGATGACGACGCGATCCTTCTTTATATCCGTGACGGACGGACGGAAGCGGTCCTGATCCAGGCAGGCCGGCCGGTCGAGTGGAGCGTCCAGGGCGACTTCGCCCTGAACGATGTGTTTCTGGGGATCTGCGGCGCATACCATGAGGGGCTGGCGGGCACCTTTGTCCGGATCGGCCCGGATTGCAACGCTTTGCTGCCTGCCGCGGGTGCGCCGGCCGGTCTCGCTCCCGGACGGAGGCTGCCGGTCCAGATCCGCCGGCTTAGGGACGAGGCCGCAAAAGGCCCGGTCGCGGATGCGCGCATCCGGCTGCCGGGCCGGTATGCCGTGGACATGCCGGACGGGCGCTCCATCCGGCGAAGCGTCCTGGCGTCGATGGAACCGGAAGAAGCGGAGCGATGTTTCCGGCGGGAGGAGAAAAACCTGCAGCTCGAACGCCGCCGTATTCTCACGGAAGCGGAGTCGGGGCCTGCACCCCGCTGCCTCCGCCGGTTCGGGGATCCGGTTTCCATCGCCCTTCGGGAATGGGGCAGGGAAGCTCCCATCCATGTGGAGGGACTCGAGCTGTACAGGGAGGTATCGGAGCGGGCGCAGGATCCGGACATCCGCAGAAGGCTCTGTCTGGCCGTTCCGGATCCGCGGGGGGGACTGTGGACGGAGTACGGCCTGGAACAGGCATGGCGTGAGAGGGCGGCCGAGTCGGTGGCCCTGCGTTGCGGCGGGAACATCCGGATCGAACGTACGCACGCGCTGGTTGCAGTCGATGTGAATTCCGGGAGGGCGGAAGCGGACGGCCCGGAGCGGCTCGCCAGGAGGGTGAACATCGAGGCTGCGGTGGAGGCCGCCCGTCAGATGCGGTTGAGAAACCTCAGCGGAATCCTGTTCGTCGATTTTCTCCGGACCGATGAAGCCGGCCGGGAGGAGATCCTCTCGCTGCTCAAGGCGGAGACGTCCCGGGACAAGGGGAAAGTGCGGATCGAGGGGTTCACCCGTCTCGGATTGCTTGAGATGACCCGTAACGGGGTTTAGCCGGAGCGCCTTCTCTCACCTGATCCAGATGAACGGATGTCAGGATGTCCGCTCCGATATAGGGGCTTTTCTCCGCGTATCAAGATGATGACAAAGATCGCCGTCACCACGGCCAGCATCGCGCCGAACACGGCATAGGTGTTTCCGATGCCGATACGGGAACTCATGACTCCCCCGAGCACGCTTCCGAGGATGTTGCCCGCTCCCTGCTGGACCAGCGCAAGCAGGCTCTGTCCGGTCGTTTTGTATTCCGCCGGCATTTCGTTGTTGATGTAGGTGATCGCGCTGTAGGTGACCGGCATGAACGTCATTCCATTCAGCAACTGGCCGAGCAGGATGAATCCGGGAGTGGGGAGGAAGGCATAGATCATGACCCGGACCACCATGAGCGATCCGGAGAAAACCAGGATTCCCATGACAGGAAAGCGGCGGATCACCCGGTCAATGACCAGCAGGACCGGAATCTCGCTCAATGCGACCAGGCTGAAGATGGTACCGCGGATACGGTCTGAAAATCCAAGATCCTTGATGTAGACTCCCATGAAGGATCCATTGAAACACAAGGGAAGCTGCATAAAGAAGACAAACACAAGGATCAGGATGAGCTTGCGGTTGCGGATGACATCCCGGAACGGTTTCCGGTCGACGGAACGCTCCAGCGGCATGCGCGGGAGCGTTCCCATGTTGAGCATCCCGACAACGTACATCACCGCCGTAAAGGGGAAGATGATCCGGAGGTTGTCGTTGTCCAGTACAAACCCCGACAGAAAGGCGGACAGGGTGTAGGCGGTGGAGCCGCACAGCCGGATGAAGGAAAACTTCTGTCCGTTCCGTGTGAGATAGTTGACCGCGTAGGCGTCGCTGAGAGGCATCATCGCCGTGTGGAACGACATGAACGCAACGGATACCAGAGCGAAACCGATGAAGCCGGAAGGGATGAAATAGAGAAAGACCGTCAATGTGCCGCCTGCCGCGATGATCCGCAGGATCCGGACCTTGTTGTTCGATTTGTCGGACAGAATCCCCCAGACCGGCTGGATCAGCAGCGAAGTCAAAGGACCGATGGCCATGAGCAGCCCGATCTGGGATTTCGAGATTCCTGCGATGCTGTAGTAGGTACTGAGATAGGAGCCGAACACTCCGTAGATGATGTAAAAGCTTACGTAGTGCCGGATGAAGGAGCCCAGTTCACGTTTGTTGCCGATGGAGTCGAATCGTCCGCGAAGCTGCCGGCCGGCGGCCGACAGCCCCGCGGAAATGCGGATGGGCATGCAGGAACCTCTTTCTAGACGGATGCGGTAGGCGCGGGCGGGACGACCGACTCGGCGAACGCCTTGTACTGGCTGTGGAACAGCTGCGCATACGAGCCGCCGAGCGCCAGGAGTTCGTCATGCGTTCCGCGCTCCACAATGGTGCCCCGGTCGATATACAGGATCTGCGTCGCGGTGCGGATCGTCGACAGCCGGTGGGCGATGATGAAAGAGGTCCGCCCGGCGAGAAGCCGTTCCAGCCCCTTCTGCAGGAGCTTCTCCGTCTGCGTGTCGATGCTTGCGGTCGCTTCGTCGAGGATGAGGATGCGCGGGTTGGCCAGCAGGACGCGTGCGAACGAGATCATCTGCTTTTCCCCCGCCGATACGCCGGAACCCTGCTCGTTGATCTCCATACGATATCCGTCCGGAAAACGGCGGATGAATTCGTCCGCATGGACCGCCCGCGCGGCTTCGATGCACTCCTCGTCCGTTGCGTCGAGCCGGCCGTAGCGGATGTTTTCCAGAATGGTGTCCGGAAACAGGAACGGTTCCTGCATCATGATGCCCATCTGGCGACGGAGGGAGTCCTGACGGACATCAAGGATGTCGTGGCCGTCGATGAAAAGGCAATCCGGCGAGACGTCGTAAAAACGCCCGATGAGATTGACGATCGTGGACTTGCCCGCTCCGGTCGGGCCGACCAGGGCGATGGTGTCGCCGGGTTTGGCTTCGAACGTCACACCTGTCAGCACCGGGTGCCCCGGCTCATACTCGAAGTGCACGTCGCGGAATGTCACGGTTCCGTGAACGGTCGGCAGCTCGATGGCGGTCGGCTTGTCTTCGATGAGAAGCGGTTCGTCGAGAAACTCGAAAATCCGCTCGATGTAGGCCGCCGCGCTGAGAAGCTGGTTGTAGAAGTTCGAGAGGTTGGTGATCGGCGCCCAAAAACGCCATACATATCCGACGAACGCGACGATCTCGCCCACGGTCACGGCCATGCCGACCCGTCCGGACAGCGCGTACGCGGCCAATCCGTACAGGAACGCGACCGTACAGTTGGATACCAGGTCGATGTAGGGCCACAGCACGATGTTGAGCATCGCGGTTTTCATCCATTGCTTGCGGAATGCCCACTGCAGTCTGGAAAAGATGCCGCGGTTGACCTCTTCCCGGACAAACGCCTGGGTTTCCTTCATCCCGATGATGCTTTCATGCGTATAGGCGGTGAGATTGGACATCTTGCGCGACTGCGCCTGCTGGGCGCGGCGCTGCGCGCCTTTTAGGGAGAGGACGCCGATCAGAAGGAGCGGGATCCCCACCATGGAGTACACCGCGAGAACCGGATTGACCAGGAACAGGTACACGAGGATGATCACCAGACTGATCATGTCCACGATGACATTGACGATGCCGTTGCTCAGCAGGTCGCTGATGCTGTTGACATAGTTCACGATCCGAACCAGGATCTTGCCGTGCGGCCGGTTGTCGAAGTAGGCGAAGGGCAGGGACTGGAGATGGCGGAACATGTCAAGCCGGATATCGTGGATGATGCTTTGTCCCACGCTCACCATGGTGCCCATGCGCATGCGCGTCAACACGGCGGACAGCACGATGATCGCAGTCAGCCCGCCGGAGATCAGGAACAGCGCCGGAATGTTCTTGTCCGGGATGACCTTGTCCATGACCAGCATGAGCAGAATGGGGGACAGCAGGCTCAGCGCGCTGCTGGTCAGGGAGATGGCGAGCGCTTTGCCGATCCGGCCGGCATACGGGCGCACATATCGGAGGATGCGTCGGAACTGCTGCGCGTTGAAGGGTGTGTCCAGTTCTTCATCGACATCGTAGCGGTTTCTAGCCATGCGTCGTTTCCTCTCCCTCGGTCGCGTCTCCGAGCTGGGTCCGGTACACGTCCGCATACATGCCGCCGATGGCCAGCAGTTCCTCATGCGTGCCGCGTTCCGCGATCTCGCCGTCCTTGAGGACCAGGATCAGGTCGGCATGCCGGACCGATGAGATGCGGTGCGCGACGATCAGCACGGTGCGGTCGCCGTAGGAGGCGTCCAGAGCCTGCTGGATCTCCGCTTCGGTTTCCATGTCGACCGCGGAGGTCGTGTCGTCCAGCAGCAGGATGGAGGGGTTGCACGCGAGCGCCCTTGCCAGCGAGATGCGCTGGCGCTGCCCACCCGACAGGCCGACCCCGCGCTCTCCGACGATGGTGTCGTATCCTTCGGGCATCTTGCGGATGAAATCGTCCGCGGCGGCGGTACGCGCGGCATGGACGACGTCCTCGAACGGGAGATCGGGATTTCCGTACGCCACGTTTCCTTCCGCCGTGTCCGAAAACAGGAACACATCCTGTGAAACCAATCCGATGGAGCGGCGCAGCGCATCCAGATCGTACTCTCGCAGATCCGTTCCGTCGATCAGGACCTGGCCGGACGTCGGGTCGTAGAACCTCGCGACCAGCTGGATGAGGGTGGACTTGCCGGATCCGGTCAAACCGATGATGCCGAGCGTGCTCCCGGGTTCGACCGTGAAACTCACGTGGTTCAGTGCGGGGGTCTGCCGGACGGATCGGCCGCGGACATCCGCATGCAATGAAAAGTCGGGATAGGAGAACGAAACGTCCCGGAACTCGATCCGTCCGGAAACGGCATCGGCCTTGCCCTTGGCAGGGGAGACCAGCCGCGACCGCGTGATGAGGAGGTCCAGGATGCGTTCCGCCGAGGCCACAAACCGCTGGATGTCGTTGATCAGCCAGCCGGATTGCCGCATCGGATTGCTCATGAGGAAAAGCAGGCCGTTGAACGTCACGAGTTCACCCATGGTCATCCGGCCCCGGATGACCATGAATCCGCCCACCAGGATGGTCGGAATGGTCAGGAAGTTCGCCATGCCGTCGAGAATGGGGATGTAGTGTGTCCAGATCCGGCCGCTCGCGATGTTCGCCTCCCGGTAGGCGTTGTTCTCCCGTTCGAACTTCTCCTCCTCAAAGTCTGAGCGCGCGAACGCCTTGACGATGCGGTTGCCGCCGATATTCTGCGTGACGACCGAGTTGAGCGCCGAAAACTGGCGCCGGACCTGCTGCCACATCGGCCGGACACTGGAACCCAGCTTGAACGCAAAATAGCCGATGAACGGAGCGAACAGGACCGCGGTGAGCGCAAGCACCCAGTTGATCGAGAACAGGTAGACGCCGCCGAACACGAAAATCACGATCTGCTCCGCCGCCGACCACATGACGAACGATGTGAAGTGGCGGACCATGTCAAGGTCTCCGCCCATGATGGTCATGAGGTCCCCGGTACGGGTCGAGTCATAAAAAGAGCGGTCCATCGACTGCAGGTTTTCGTACAGCCCGTCCCGCAGGCGCATCAGCGCGTCCTGCGAGGCGCGCTCGTAGAAATACCGGTTCATGACCCCGATCAAGGCGCGAGCGAAGGGGAAGGCCACCATCAGCGGCAGATAGGCCCACAGCCGGTCGAAATGGCCTCCGTTGAGCACCTCGTCGATCATCCGGCCCGCTATCGTGGACGGAACGACGCTGAACGTGACCAGCAGACAGGTGATGCACATGCAGATCAGATAACTCGTCCGATGCGGGCCGATGAGCGCCCAAACCCAGCGGAACGGCTTGCCGACGAAGCGGTAGACATTGTCTTGCGTGATGCCAAGCATATTCTTTTTCTCCATAATGGGACTTATTTTATCACGATCTTGCGCGAGCGCACGCCGATTCCATCGAATGATTCGATTGTTTCCGGGAGTGCCGTGGACGCGTCCGATATCGGGTATGATGATGGAAAAGGGCCCGTCCGGCCGGACCGGACGGGCGGCGGGAGGATGTGCCATGCTTCTCGGAGCGCAATTGTACACGATCAGGGAATTCACCCAGGATGAGGCGGGATTTGACGCCGCCATGGAAAAGGTCGCCGCCATGGGGTATACGACGGTCCAGGTGTCCGCGGTGGGGCCGATCCCCCCGGATCGGATCCGGAAGATCTGCGACCGCCACGGACTGGCGATCGTTGTCACCCATACCGCACAGGAGAGGATTCTGCGGGAGACGGACGCCGTGATCGCCGAGCACCGCATCCTGGGCGCGCGCCACATCGGTATCGGAAGCATGCCGCAGGAGTACCGGACCGGTGCCGAGGGCGTCGACCGGTTCATACGGGACTTCGGTCCGGCTGCGGACCGGATCGCCGCCGCCGGCATGAAACTGCATTACCACAACCATGACTTCGAGTTTGCCCGCCATGAAGGCAAACCGCTGCTCCAGAGGATCGCGGACGGGTTCCAGCCGGACCGGCTCGGCTTCATCCTCGACACGTTCTGGATCCAGGCCGGGGGAGGGGATCCCGCCTGGTGGATCCGGCATATGGCGGGGCGGGCGGAAATCGTCCATCTCAAGGACATGGCCTACGACGGCGGACGCGTGATGACTCCGGTCGGCGAAGGGAACATGAACTTCATGTCGATCCTGGAAGCGTGCCGGGACGCGGGAACCGAGTGGCTGATGGTCGAACAGGATACCTGCGTCGGCTCGCCGTTCGACTGCCTGCACTCCAGCTACGTCCATCTGGCAGCGATGGGACTGCGCTGACCGGACCGGCCGGAAAAGCGGGACGGACCAGCGGTGCTTCGCACGCGAGGGTCCGTCCCGCCCGTTCGATCCGGCGGTCAGCGGACAGGGTCATCCGTTCCAGTCAAAGGATTGCTCGTAGACCGCTGTGATGTCCTCGGTCCGGAGCGGCCGGAAGAATCCGACCGTTCCGTCCGGTTTTCTTTTCACCTTGGCGGTCAGTGCGGGGATGTCTTCCCGACGGATCCGTCCATCCAGCTCCTGCAGGTTGACCGGCATGCCGATGGACCGGAAGAAGGCCGCCAGGCGGCGTTGCCCGTCCCGGGCGGTCGTCTCGGGGAACTCGAAATCCATGGGGCACCCGAACACCCGGACCGCCAGCTGGGCGAACCGCATCGGATTGTGCGGGATCTGGTATCCGATCCAGGCGGGCGTGAGCGCCGCCAGACCCGCGCCGTGCGCCACGTCGTACATCGCGCTCAGTTCATGCTCGAGTTGGTGCACGCTGAAGTCATGCTCCCGGCCGACGCCGCAGATGTTGTTGTGGGCGAGCATTCCCGCCCACATGATTTCCGCGCGTGCGTCGTAGTTCTCCGGTTCGCGCAGAACGACAGGGGCGTTCCGGACGATCGTCGTCAGCAGCGCTTCGGCGATGCGGTCCGTCACTTCGACGTGCAGGGTGTTGGTGAAATACCGTTCCAGAATGTGCGACATCATGTCGGCGATGCCGCTGGCGGTCTGGTAGGGGGGCAGCGTGAAAGTCAGTTCCGGATTCATGATCGAAAACAAGGGGCGGTTGAGATCGGTACTCATGCCGCGCTTGAGCATGTCCGATTCACGCATGATGACGGAACTGTCCGACCCTTCCGTACCCGTTGCGGGCAGCGTGATGATGCAGCCGTGCTTCAGGACGCGGGCGGGTTTGGTCTTGTACGAGTAAAAATCCCAGAAGTCGCCGTCATACGGAACCCCGGCCGCGACCGCCTTGGCGGTATCGATCGCGCTGCCGCCCCCGATGCCGAGGATGAAATCCACACCCTCCCGACGGCACAGATCGATGCCTTCGTATACCAGCGAGTCCACCGGATTGGGTTTGACCCCGCCCAGCGCGAGATGCGCGATCCCCGCGGCATCGAGGCTTCGGACGGTCCGATCGAAGAGTCCGGAGCGGATGACCGACCCGCCGCCGTAAAGAATCAGCGCCTTGGTTCCGCCGTACTTGGCGACCAGCGCGCCGACCTGTTCTTCCGTTCCCCGCCCGAACACGAACTCCGTCGGACTGTAGAAGTTGAAGTTGTTCATGATGAATCCTCGCTTTCCGGTTGCCGGCCGCGCGCGCCCGGCGATGTCGGATTTCAGTGTATCATACGCCGGGCGGGGTTGAAAAAAGCGGGTGTTCGGAATAAGATAAGCATCACATATATCCATTGATCCGCGCGATGAGCGGGAGGAGTACTCGCCACGACACCGTCAGAGAGGGGCGCCCACAGGCTGCAAGGCGTCCCGGGAAGGTCGGCGGGGAAGGTTGCCCGGGAGCGCGGAACGGTTGGCCGCCGCAACGGCCGAGAGAGCCCCGTGCAACGGACGGGGAAGACTGGTGGTACCGCGGAGTGATCGGACTCCGTCCAGTTGTCGGCTGGACGGAGTTTTTCTATTTCGGAGGGAGATCCCATGGCACGCATCGACGACATCCCCAAGACATTCGAACCCCGGGACATCGAAAGCCGCATTTATGTGCAGTGGCTTGAGGACGGCCGGTTCCGGGCCGACGCGCATTCGGACAAGCCGCCGTTCACGATCGTGATTCCGCCGCCCAACATCACGGGACAGCTCCATATGGGGCACGCGCTGGACACCACGTTGCAGGACGTCCTGATCCGCTTCAAGCGGATGCAGGGATTTGAAACGCTCTGGCTGCCCGGCACGGACCATGCCTCCATCGCCACCGAGGCGAGGATCGTGGCCGCGATGGCGGAGGAAGGCCTTACCAAGGCCGGCGTGGGCCGGGAAGGATTCCTGGAGCGCGCATGGGAGTGGCGCCGGGAGTACGGCGGACGGATCATCGAGCAACTCAAGCGGCTCGGGGGGTCCTGCGACTGGGAGCGCGAACGCTTCACGCTGGACGAGGGCCTGTCCCTTGCGGTGCGCGAAGTGTTTGTCCGACTGTACGAGAAGGGGCTCATCTACCGGGGCGAGAAAATCATCAACTGGTGTCCGCACTGCAGGACCTCGATTTCCGAAGCCGAGGTCGAGTATGAAGAACAGGACGGACATTTCTGGCATATCCGGTATCCGCTCGAGGACGGCACCGGGTACGTGACCGTCGCGACCACCCGCCCCGAAACCATGCTCGGCGACACCGCGGTCGCGGTGCACCCGGAGGACGAACGGTACACGCACATGGTCGGGAAGACCGTCCTGCTGCCGCTGGTCGACCGGCGCATCCCGGTGATTGCGGACACCTACGTGGATCGGGAGTTCGGGACGGGCGTCGTCAAGATCACGCCGGCGCATGATCCCAACGACTACGAGGTCGGCCAGCGCCACGGCCTCGAGATCGTGGACATCATGACCGACGACGCGCGGATCGCGGAGACGGGCGGCGCATACGCGGGGCTCGACCGGTACGAAGCGCGCAAGAGAATCATCGCGGATCTCGAGGCGGGCGGTTTCCTCGTCAAGACCGAACCCCACCGTCACAATGTCGGAACCTGTTACCGCTGCTCGACCACCGTGGAGCCCAAGGTGTCGATGCAGTGGTTCGTACGCATGAAGCCGCTGGCAGAGCCCGCGATTGAGGCGGTGCGGAACGGACAAACCCGGTTTGTCCCCGAACGGTTCGAGAAGATCTACTTCAACTGGATGGAAAACATCCGGGACTGGTGCATTTCGCGCCAGCTCTGGTGGGGACACCGGATCCCGGCGTGGTATTGCGCCGACTGCGGGGAGACGGTCGTCTCCCGCGCGCAGCCGGCCGCCTGCCC
>JAGOFF010000167.1 GCA_017997315.1 Clostridia bacterium | reverse complement strand
GGATGTCGGCATCGAGGGATCGGCGGACAGGGCGGTGATCCAGTCGGTGTAGTACCACCCGATCCCCGGCTCGGTCTCCTCGGAGGCGATCAGGTAGTCCGCGTGGTAGTTCATCATGTACGCGGTTTCGAGGGTTGCCATCAGGCAGGCGTCGAAGCCGACAAAGTCAAACGTGACCCCCGCGGATTCCAGCGCGCCGTCGATCTCGCCGATCGACATCGCGCCTTCCCCGGGGAACACCTGGTCGTACCCGTATCCGCCGAGCGTTCCCCCGCCGTGGTCCCAGAAGATCAGTGCGTACCGGTTCGCGGGGTATCGCTCGGCACAGTAGGAGACAAAGTCCCGGAGCGTATCCGGATCGGTCATCACCCGCCGGCCGAGGTCCTCCTCGAGCGGTTCGAGCCCGGTGTCGGTGACCCGGTACCGCTGGTTCGTGTCGCTGCGGATGACCGAGTTGCGCCAGCGCGTGGTCCCGCCGGTCTCGACGATGATGTTGACGTGGTCCCCCACATCGGCGTACAGCATCTCGTTGAGGTCCGCGGTCGCCATCCCGGACTCGCTTTCAAGGTCGGTGCCGCACATGTACACCATGAGGGTGACCGTGTCCTGTCCGTTCCCGCGGATCACGGTACGCGGGGTGCGGGGACCTGTGATCCCGGTGGAGGCGTCAATGTCGTTGTTGGCCGGATTCCCCGTGATGGTCGGGGCGGTGGTCCACCGTGCGGTGGTGGAGGAAACGTCCGTCCGGACCGTGGTGGGCAGGAGTTCCTCGGCGGGGCCGCCGATCAGCCCGCAGGACTTGATGATGAAATAGCCTGCGATCAGGAGAATCAGCAGCGGCAGGAGCCTCCGGATGTACGGCGCGCCGGCCGCTCGTGCACCGGACGAAAATCCCGAGCCGGTCCCTCCGGTTCCGCCGGGCGGGTAAAACCCGCCGGGCGGCGTCGCGCCCCCGCTGCCGCGGGACGCCCTGCGTCCGGCATACCCGTCCGATTGGCCGACCGGCCCGGTCCCGCGGCCCGCGCCGCGGCGGAACACTCCGCCGCCGGCCGCCGCGCCGGTACTTTTCCGGGGTCTCGCTCCCCCGCCCTTCCGCTCCATCCCGATCCTCCCGCGCGGCACGCGCCCGTCAGAACCTGCTACGGTAAAAGTGTAGCATGCGCGGTGACGTCAGGACGCTGCGGGGCGGGTCAGTCGATGCGCTTGTCGATGTGGAAGCGCTGGATTTTCTTGGTCGTGTTCTTGGGGAATTCCTCGGCGCGGAGTTTCACGAGGTTCACGGCCTTGTAGGAGACCATCCGGGCATTGACCTTCCGCACCTCGGCGTTGAAGTACTCCTGCGCGTCCGTGATCCCGAGCGACCGGAGCTTGTCGGCATCCGGCCAGATCTCGGCGACGATGGCCTCCCGGCTGTTCTGCGCGGCGCTCTCGCCGGCGTAGACGACGACCTCGCCGACGCCCGGGATGCGTGCCAGCTCGTTTTCGATCTCCTCGGGGTACACGTTTTTACCGTTGGACAGGATGATGAGGTTCTTGAGCCGGCCGGTGATGTAGAGCCAGCCGTCCGCGTCCAGCCTGCCGTAGTCCCCGGTCCGGAAGAAGCCGTCCGCGTCGAACGCCGCCGCGGTGGCCTCCGGATCCTTGTAGTAGCCCATCATGACGTTGGGCCCCTTGACGCAGATCTCGCCCTCGCCGTTTTCGTCCGGATCCAGGATCCGGACCTGCTCGTCCTTGATCGGGAGCCCCACGCTTCCACTCTTCTGGAAGCGGTTGCGGTTGCAGGACACCAGCGGGGCGCACTCGGTGATTCCGTACCCGTTGAGGAGCGTGACGCCGATCCCGTCAAACGTATCGATGATGTCCTGGCGGAGTGCCGCACCTCCCGAGATGACCATCTCGAGCCGGCCGCCGAGCTGCGCGAGCACGCTCTTGAAAAGGATGCGGCGCAGGTCGATCCCGACCTTGCGAAGCACATTGCTGATCCGGATCAGGACGCGGAGCGCGCCGGCCTTGCCCTGCTCTTCCGCGCCGGACCAGATCCGGGCGTGGAGCTTTTCCAGAAAGAGAGGGACCAGCACCAGGTGGGACGGCTGGATCTCCCGGATTTCCGCTCCGATGTACCGGAGCCCGCTTGAGATGTACACCGTCGCTCCCTGCGAGAAATGCCCGACGAGGATGACCGTGGATCCGAACGTGTGGTGCAGCGGCAGGGTGCAGATCGTCCGGGGCGTGATCTGGAAGTAGTACATCCCGTTGGTCATGTCGAGTGAGATGTTGCGCTGGGACAGCATGACCCCCTTGCCCTTCCCGGTCGTGCCCGAGGTGAACACGATGGTCGCAAGCCGGTCCGGATCGATCGTCCGGTCGTAGTAGCCGTTGTCGCCCGCGAGGAACGCTTCGCGGCCCTGCGAGGCCACCCGGTCGAGAGGGATTGCGCCGTCGAGCCCGGGTTTTCCCATGCACACCAGAATTTCCAGCGACGGGACGCGGTCCTGGCACACCGCGGCTTTGGACTCGGCCGCCGCGCCGTACAGGAGTCCCGCGCAGTCCGCGGTGCGCAGGATGTCCGCGATGTCTTCCGCAGGCATATCCTTGTCGACCGGAACGACGACCGAACCGATCGCCATCAGCGCGAAGTAACTGCAGATCCAGTCGTAGGAGTTCTCGCCGACGAGCGCGACATGCCGGCCGGCCAGACCCAGCGACGCCAATCCGGTCCCGATGTCGCGGATGCGGTCGCGGGCCGCGGCGAAAGTCACGTCCACGGTCGCGGCGTCCCGGGGATCGGTTTTGTAGGAGTAGGCGATCCGGTCGGGAAACCGGTTCGCGGCGTTTTCGACCATGATCCGGATGTTCTCGAACTCGGTCGTTTCGTACAGGGGATAATTCATGCGTGTCATGCGTGTCTTGCTCCCGTCGCGAGTTGATGTGATGCGCAGGGCCCGGCCTGCGCGGTTTGTGCCGTGTCCCTAGATGTCCTCGATGACCAGCTTCTTCCCGAGTGCGCGGAGGATCCGGAGCAGCGTCGTCAACCGGGGATCGGTCGCAGAACCCTCCAGGCGTGCGATCACGGGCTGCCGGACGCCGCTCAGTTGCTCCAGCTTCTTCTGGCTGATCCCCCGGTCCCTGCGCGTCCGGACAATCTCCTGCAGGATGCCGGCTTTGAGTTCCGGCTCCGTCGGATCCGGAACATCAGCGGGTTCCGGAAGAGAAATTCGTCCTTGCAAGGATTCATGTTTCAAACGTATGTACCTCCTCTGAGGTTTTCTTTTTACGATGATAACTTACAAGGCATCGAAAAACAACATCCGTCCGGATAGTCAATATGATCCGCCCGCATCAGTTCCCGCGTCCGGACGCCTCCGTGCGGATCCTCTCCCGGGTCTCGGCGAGCAGGTCCTGCACCCGCACGGGCAACCCGGTCCGGCCGCTCTCGATCGCTGCGGCCACGATGGCGACCGACTGCAGGTTGTCCTCCACGCAGGTTTCCATCGCAGGGCCGCCGTCCAGCCAGTCCGTGAACTTTTCGATCAGCCAGGCGTTCGCCCACTTGGGTTGCTCCCGCATCGGGACCGGTTCCCCGGCGCCTTCGCGCGCGGCGGTCCAGGTCGCTTCCGGGTTGTAGGCGAACCGCTCCAGCCGCCGGTGGTCGAGGATCAGCGTCGCGCTCTCGCATTCCGCGCGGATGTACTCGCTGCCCCACGGATTCAGTCCGACCGCGTTGGTGTCCGCGCCCTCGTACGCCACCCGCACTCCGTTTTCACAGGTCATGAGGACCAACCCCTGCGCGTTGTTCCGGAAATCGCTCCATGCCGGATTCCAGGTGGCGGCGTACACGGTCTCGACCCGGGCGCCGGCCATGTCCGCGAGCAGGTCGAGGTGGTGGACCGCGCCCTCGAGCATCAGCGGATGGTCCATGTCGTGCCGGAATCCCCAGCTGCCCGCGCGCCGCAGGTCGGTGGAGTACCGGGCGGACAGGTAGTCCAGTCGGCCGTTCCGTCCGCTGCGGAGTTCTTCCCGGAGAGCGGTCTTGTCCATGTCGAACCGGTGGCTCATGGTCACACCCATTTTGACGCCGGCCCGCCGGACCTTGTCCGCGATCCGGACCGAAGTCTCCAGCGTGTCCGCGATCGGCTTTTCCGACAGGATGTGCATCCCGTGCCGGAGCGCGCAGTCGACGACCTCCTCGTGGAACCGCGGGGGCACCACGACCGTGCAAAAATCCGCGCGGACCTCGTCAAACGCGCGCGCGAGGTCGGTGAAGCACTGCGCGTCGGAGAGCCCGAGGTGCCTCTTCGCGTTTTCCAGCGCGGCCGGGTCGACGTCGACCGCGGCGACGACCTCGATGCGGCCGTCCGCTACGTTGGGCGGCAGGAATTTTTCGCACCACCATGCCCCCCAGCCGCCGGTCCCGACCTGGATCATCCGTTTCGTCATGTCAGCGTCCCTCCCCGCAGGTCCACAGGATCCCGCGTCCAAGCACGGTCCGGAAGTTCGGATCCGCGTAGGCCGCGCGGTCGTGTCCGGACTGGTAGCACAGCACCCGCGCGTTCCGGTACCGCCGGGTCCAGGCGATCGCGCGTATGCTTTCCGTGCACGGGGTGGACAGCAGGATCTCCGACCCGTCGCCGGGATCCGCGGCATCGTAGGTCTCGTCGACGAGGTCCCAGTCCGCGAGCCCGCGCGTCACCGGGTGGTCCGGATTCTCGACGTGCGACCGGACGGTGCGTCCGAACGCGTACCGGTAGTCCGACCGGTCCGGGATCCCGGTGACCGCGGTCCAGGTGTCCCATCCGGGATACGCGAGCACCGCGTGGTGAAGCACGACGATCCCCTGGCCCCGTTCCGCGACGGCTTCGATCGAGCGCTTGTCGGCGGTGTCCCAGGCGGGTTCGTCCGCAGGGGTCGAGAGATCCATCGTGAAAAACACGACCGCGTCATACCGGTCGGTGTATCCCCCGAAATCGGTGCAGAACTCCCGGACCGACTGCACATGGCAGTCGATCCCGGGCAGGCTCCGCAGGCAGGCGGTGAAGGCGGGGACGTCGTAGGGGTGTCCCCCGGTCAGGACGGCGACGGTTTTCATGGCGGCCTCCTTGGCGGGCGTTCTAGTCCGGATTCCGGGTGGGAATGCGGTCCCGGAACTCCTCGAAAAGGTTCTTCGACTTGTGGAATGAAAACAGGAACACGATGTTGGCGGCCATGCCGAGCAGCATGCTGACAAGCGAGAGCGCGGGGGCGATGTAGAGCAGCGCGACGGACGCGAACGAAGCGACCGCCATCCAGATCCAGACGAGCCGGAGTGATGCGGCATGCAGATCCCGTCCGGACGCCGTCTCCATGTCCTCGATTCCCCGCACGATCTCCAGCGAGATCTTGAGCGAGACCGCGACGGACAGGAGTCCGAGCGGGAGGGTCACCAGCGCGCCGAGTCCGGCGGACACCCCCAGGAGGTCCATGAGGTACAGGATCCCGGTGTACAC
>JAGOFF010000166.1 GCA_017997315.1 Clostridia bacterium | reverse complement strand
GATCAGGGAGATGTCGAACGATTGCAGGATTTCCATATCCTGCTCATTCAGGGTTTCCCCGGCGGTCACGAGGAAGTTGGGAGTCGTTCCCGGCTCGTTCTCTTCGACCTTGAGCTCGATGCGGATCAGGCTGGCCTGGGGATCGTTGAGTTCGGGGATCTGGACCGCGGTGCCGATGGATTCGGCCTCGACGCCCGTGTCCTCGTCACGCGGGATGATCTGAAGCAGTTGGGTCATGCGGGTGAGCAGCCGGTCGAAGCGGCCGGACAGGCCGTCGGGAAGGCCGGCTTTCTCCGCGGAGGTCAGCATGTCGTACAAGCGCTTGGTGTCGCGGATGTCCGCTTCGCTGCCGCGCACGTCGTCGTCCGATCCGGTGTCCGGATCCGGCAGCAGCAGGATCCGTGCCGCGACCGAGGGCGGCAGGATGCTGAGGGTTGAAGCCGAGGTACGCCCGGCCAGGTCGGTCGTCTCGAGCCGGATCACATAGGCGGCCGCTTCGGTCCCGGTGAACGGGATCGTCAGGGTCAGGGTGTGCGTGAGTGCGGGATCGGAGAGGCCGGTCAGGTCGACGGACGACCACGCACCGGAGCCGATCCGCGTACGGACCGATGCGAGTCCGATGTTGTCCGCGGCGGTGACGTTGAGCTTTGCCTGGACACGGATCTCCGACAGGTCGGGCGTCCCCTCGACGGACGGATCCGCGGTATCCACGCGCACGGTGCGGGAGACCGCCGCGCTGGCGTTCCCGGTTTCGTCCAGCACCTTGAAGTATACGGTATGGATTCCGCTGTTGGAGATCGTCAGGGTGTTTCCGTCCGCATAGTCGGTTCCGTTGACGGACATCCGGTAGACCAGGTCCCCGGCGGCCGTGAAGTCGTCGGTCGATCCGGTGGCGGTCAATGTGACCGGCTGCGTCGCCCAGGTTCCGTCGGTATAGGCCGGACTGGCGTTGACGACCGGCTGGGACGGAGCGGCATTGTCGGTGAGCGTGTAGGGTCCGTAAGTCACGGCCGCATCGTTGCCGGCGTAGTCGACGGCTTTGACATGGACATACCAGGTTCCGGGCTGTCCGAGCGACAGCGTGAACGCCGGGTTGGTTCCGATGCTTCCCCAGGCGGCGGGCATCCCGGCACTCTGGTCGATGACGGCCTGGCGGGACGCGAATCCGCTGCCGCCGTTTTCGTCGGTGATGGTCACCTGCAGCGCGGTCGGGGCGTCAAAGGATCCGTCCGTCACATTGCAGCCGATGACCGGATCGGTGGTGTCACGCACGACCGTCAGATAGCGTGCGGACTCCTCGGACCAGACGTTGTTCGCGTTCCGGACGGAGAGCACGATCTTGTAGGTACCCGCGGCGACTCCGCTGAAGTCCGTTTTGGGAACCGCATCGGAGTACAGCAGATCCGACTCCCGGTAGACTTTCCAGATCCGTGCGGTGATGGCTCCGCCCTGCGGATCGTAGGAGGTGTCGGCATACGAGACGGTTTCGGTCTGGTAGGTGAGCAGCCGGGCGGGGCTCACGTCAAACTCCGAGATGGGTTTGGCGGAGGAGTTCGAATGGGTGGACACATAACGGTAGTATGGGATGCCCGTCAATCCGTCCACGTCCGTGACGGTCTGCCGGATGATGTAGTCCTTGCCCGAGGCGAACTGTGCGGGCTGCCCGGCGATCCAGGTATCGGAACTGCTTTCACGCCATGCCCAGGAGGCAGCGGCGATGCCCTTGCCGGACTCCGTCTGATGGTCCGGATCGAACGCGTTGTCGGTGATCGAAACGGCGTACGATCCGTCGACCGTCACCCCGAAGCCCGCAACCGGGGCGCGGTGCACGTAGACGGTCTTGATCAGGACATCCTTGAAGTACACGTCATACCGGCCGGTCTCGACAAAGGAGATATCCAGGTTGTCGAGATACTGGTTGTCATACAAAGCGGTTCCGGTGGAATTGTCAAACCAGTCCGGGTCATGGTCGATGCGCCATTTGCCGTCCGGCCAGGCGGCGTCCGCGGTGCCGGACTTCTCCGATTCCGGGGAGACCGTCATCGCGGTCGGCTTGCCGTACACCAGCCAGTCGGTGTCATTGACGACCCCGTCCAGGTAGTTGGCATAGACGTAGTCGGCAAGCGCGCCGATCTGCTCGGCATAGGTGTCGGTCGCGGACTGCATCTTGTCGATGTAGGTGCCGTTGCCGTCGTTCTTGGCGACAAACGCGATTCCGTCGGCGGCATTGCGGCCCCAGCCCAGATAATGGATCCCCTCGTTCCCGAGTCTCGTGAGGATCTCGCCCAGCGCGACCGGATCCGAGAAGTCCGCGACCGGTCCGTCTTCGGCGTTGATGACAAAGCGTTTGGATCCCGCGCGCCACTCGGGTTCGCGGATGACCTCCGAGAAGCGGCGGGCCGACTCGGTGCTCATGGTGACGTTGTTGAACGTGAAATGGGTGTGGCGGGAGCAGCCGTGCGAGAGATAGCCGACCAGCGGGCCGAAGCCGTATGCCCCGAAATCGGTGTCCAGCGGAACCGTCTGGGTGGCGGATCCGCCGCTCAGGAGCGACCATGTCACCGGAATGCCGTTGTATACCATCTGGAGGGAGTCCGTCGAGGCCACGATCCGGATGGCGCGGGTGCTCTCGGGACCGGCACTGAACTGGGCGATCGGTGTGAAGCCGGGATACCCTTGCTGGATACCAAGGCTGAGCTCACCATGGAACGTATTCACATTGACGTTGACAAACTTGTACACAATGACGGTGGGAGGCGGGGAACTCCAGGTGTACTGGAAGAACACCAGATAGCCCGACATCGTGCGCGCGGCCAGATTCGAGGCGGGCGACATCGAGGTGTTGAACAGGAAGCCCGCGCCGTCCAGCGCATCATAGAACTCCCCTTCCTGAATCGTGAAGTCGAACGTCTTGGTGCCGTATTGTTCGTTCGGCATGTACATGAAATCCTTGAACGGAGGCGAACCGTATCCGAAGAAGTCGATGTTGGTGGCGCCGGACGTCGTCACGGCGATGTGGTTGGACAAAGTGTAGTTGCCGTTGGTCTCGCTGTAGAAGGGCCGGTAGTACGGGATGACCGACGCGTCGTTGAAGTTGGTGTGGTCGTAGATTTCCCAGCCGATCGCGGTGTTGCCCGCCTCGACTTCGCTGGACTCCACCGCCTGGATCCGGATCTTGTCCGCCGGAACGCCCCGGTCGACCAATGCCTGCGTCAGGTCGGTGTCGAGAGCGGACACGTCCGTATCGGTGTCGCCGAGTGTCAGCACGAGATCCAGCAGATCGTCCTGATCCACCCGGATATCGACATTCTGCGGCGGTGCGGGGATGGCATGCGCATCGGCGGGCATCAAGGGCAGCAAGGTCAGGGAAAGGGCAAGGGCGGTCAGGAGCGCGAAAGTCCGGCGACCGTGCTTCTTCATGGGATCCTCCTGTTGTCGTTGCGTTCGATCGATTCAGTTGTGGGTGCGGGGATCGGGTTGGTGAACCGGTTCATGCCAGGGAGTGATCTGAAAGCAAGGGGTTCGACTGGAAATCCGTATGCCGTTGTCGGCAATCCGTCATACGGATTATCGAGGGATCCATGCACACCTGAAGAGGACTGTGCATGGACCTGTCCAATACGGTAACCGATGCGGATTTCGTTGAGAAGACAGATTGTGAATATTTCATTAAACCGTAATACATAAGAAAAGCGCCCCGTGCCGGCAACCGGGACGAAGCGCTTCCGATGGTTCCTTTGAAGGATCGGATCCCGCAGAGCGGACCCCCTACGGTTTCACGATGCTGTCGTACTCGTACACCCAGTACCGGTTCATGAGCGTCTCCAGTTCCCTGGACAGGCTCGTGCGGTCGTAGGAGCGCTCTTCGGCGTCCAGGATGGTCTTGCTGTTGATGGCGGAAACCGATCCCCGCAGTTCGTTGACGAATTCGAAGTACGGCGACATCCGGGCGCCCGCAAGATCCAGCACATAGGTGCCCAGCAGGTTGGGGCTGATGATGTCGACGTTGTCCTCGGGCAGGTCCACCGTGTTGGACCAGATGAAAAACGGGGTCTCAAACATCTTGCGGGTCTCGACGATGTTGAGGTTGGCGATCTCCCCGCCGAACAGGTAGTTGTAGAACGGCATGAGCTCCTGGTTGTTGCCCGGGAGGTGGTCGCCGAAGAACACCAGGATGACGGGCTCGTCCTGCTCCTCGAAGTACTCGACCAATTCGCGCAGTGCGTCATCGCTCTGGCGCAGCAGGCTCAGGTACATCTCCGCAGACTCCATTCCGGTCAGCCCGTTGAGGTCGATGCGGTACTTGAGTCCGGTCAGCTGGTCCTCGTCCACGTAGTACGGGAAATGGTTCTGCATGGTGACGGCGTAGAGGAACAGCCGCTCGTCGTCCGGGGTCGCTTCGAACTCTTCGATCACCTTTTCAAAACAGGAACGGTCGCTGATGAATGTCCGGATGATCTCCGGATCCTCGAAACCCTCCATGCTGATGAACTTGTCAAAGCCGAGGTTGGGATACACGGTGTCGCGGTCCCAGAACGTCCGGATGTACGGATGGACCGCCACGCTGCGGTACCCCTGCGCGTTGAGCAGCGCGGGAACGGAGTGGGTGGGGCGCTTCATGTAGCTGCCGTACGGGATGATGCCGTCCTGCAGAAAAAGCATGGATCCGCCGGTCAGGTACTCAAACTCGGTGTTGCAGGTTCCGCCCCCGAAGATGGACACCAGGAGGTTGCCCGAGATGATGTTGTCGCGTGTCATCAGGGAATCGTAGAACGGCGTGACCGGCTCGCTGACCGGGATGTCGCGCACGTTCCGGAAGTCCGTGTACGATTCGCTCATGATCGCGATGATGTGCGGTTTCTTGGCGATGTCGGGTTCGTCCGACGCCGGAGGAGGAACGTCGTACAGGCCGGCGAGTTCCGGTTGGTTGTACTCCGGGGTCTCGACCGAGAGGTTGGCGATGCTTGCCGAGAAGGACAGCAGGAAACCGTTCTTTTTGTAGTTGGTCATCTGGTTCCAGGTATAGCGGTTGATGCCGAGTCCGTCCTGCATGACCGCGTCGTTGCACACGACCAGCCCGACGAATCCGGACAGCACGGCCGCGACCGCGAGTGCCGCGGCCGGCATGCGCCAGGAGCGGCGGGGGCGCCATGCGTCCATCCGGAACGCGAGCAGGGTGATCAGCAGGACGAGGATCGCCATCAGCATCCGGACCGAGACCTGGAAATGAAGGTCCTTGAGACTGGTCACCGCTTCGCCCGCAAGCAGCAGGTCGCCGATGTACAGCGGATCGCCCCGGAAATAGATCTTGGAGTGGTTGACCGTCGCAAGGGTGATGAGCAGGATGTCGGACAGGAGGATCGTCAGCGGCACGGAGCGCACCAGGAAAAACAGGAAGAACGTGATGCCGAGCGCGATCAGGTAGGTGAACACCAGTACGACCGGTGCCAGAAGCAGATCGGTGTTGAGCGTGTTGAGCAGCTCGATGACGACGATCACCAGAAACGCGTAGATG
>JAGOFF010000165.1 GCA_017997315.1 Clostridia bacterium | reverse complement strand
GTGACCGGCTGCCCGGTCCGGGACACGGAGATCTACCTGCCGCTGTACCGCGAGATCCGAAAAGCCTGATCAGGAGCGCAGCCGGAACCGGATGCGCTCGCACCGGCCGCAGGACCGTTTGTCGAGCCCGCAGTCGCAGGGACCGAGCGCGATGCGAAGCACGCGTTCCACCGGCATGAGTTCGTAGAGTTCGAGATCCTCCGCTTCCGCGGCGAGCGGGGTGAAATGCTGCGCCGCGATCCGCACCGCCCGTTCGAGCGTCGGCGGATCGAGACCCAGCGCCAGCGTGACGTGAGGCATCCAGAGTGTGGGGGAGTAGATCCGGTCCGCGATCCGGCAGCCGTCGGGGATCCCCTCCCGGAACGCTTCGAACGCATCGCCGAGCGCGCCGCGCGCGGTGGCGCCGACAAAGAGGACCGAGCCCTGTCCGCCCGGGAACACCCCGAGTGAAGGCAGGTGGAGGGGGACGCGCGGCAGCGCGGCGGCAAACCGGCGGCACCACGCCTCGAGCGCGGCGATCGTCGCGGCGGGATCTTCCCCGTCGGCCTCCACCACCGAGAGCGTCACATGCGGCTCGATCAGCTTGCGGTCGAATCCGAGGGGCACGCCGGCCGTTTCGAACCGGTCCCACAGCCCGCGGATGAGGGTACGGGCTTCCCGCGAGGGTCGGATGGTGACGGCATGCGTCATGGTCGCAACCTCCGGTCGTTTTTTCTCATTATACCGGATCGGGCGGCGCCGGAAACCGGGCTTCCCGGGCGACCGCCGGGACACGGCAGACGCCGCGCATTCCGGTTGTCAAAGCCGCCCGGGTGTCCGATAATACTCGTGAGTGATGTTTACCGGCATAAGAGGTGTGTATCCAGACACCGGATCGGAACGGGAGGTGCGTTCTTGGACCTGGTCGGAGCGAAACTACGCAAGCCCGGCGTACCGGAGGATGCGATCCAGCGCCGACGTCTGACGGACCGTATCGCGTCGTCCGGACGCCGGAATGTGCTGCTGGTCGCGCCGGTCGGATACGGCAAGACCGTCCTGATGACCCAGATCCGTCTCGCACGGGACGAAACCGCGGTGTGGTACCGGCTGGACGAGACCGACAACGCTTTCCGTCAATTCATCCACTATCTGTCCGCGGCCTTCGAACCGTGTTTTCCGGGTGCGTCCCAGATGTTCTCCGACCTGCTTTCCGTCCCGCCGGACGACCTGCGCCCCGATGTGGCCGCCGGCCGTTTTCTCGGTCTTGTGGACGATGCGACCGGCCGCATCACGTTGTTTCTGGACGACGTCCATGTGATCCGCAGCGACGCGGTGCGCCAGTTCCTGCGCTACCTGGCGGAGTACGCGGGCCGTGCGCTGCGCATCGTGATGGCCGCCGACATTCCGGTTCCCGTACTGGCCGACCTGCCGCTCGAACGGCGCTACATCGAGTTCGTACCGGCGGACCTCCGCTTCTCCCGCGAGGAGACCGAGCGCTTCCTCGGATCGCGGGACGCTGCGTCGCGCGCGCGCCGGCTCGAGGGCTGGCCGTTCGGACTGGCGCTTCTGAAACGGCACGGCTACGAGGCGCTCCGCGAGGAGACCGGTGCGCTGGCCGACCGCATCCTGGCGGCGCTGGATCCCGCGGAGCGGGAGATCCTCTCCGTTCCGGCGCATTTCCCGCATGCTACACCCGCGTTGTGCGAGGCGGTATTGGGCGAACGCCCGGATCCCCGGCCTGCCTGTGAGATCCTGGACGATCTGCTGTCGCGCGGCGTGTTCCTGACCGCAACCGGCGACACCTACGACCTGCATCCCCTGATCGGCGATACCCTGTGCCAGCGGTTTCCGTTGACGCCGGACCGCCAAACCGCGGCGCTGGATGCGCTGGTCCGGGCCGGCCGGCATGCCCAGGCGATGGGCATCGCTCTGGAGAGCGGGGATACCGCGCAGGCGTCCCGCATCCTGCGGGCGTCACGGTATGCGCTGCTTTCCCTGGTCTGGGCGGACCGGCTGCGGTACTTCCACTCGCTTCTCCCGGATCCCGTGCTGGAAACCCATCCCGACCTGCGGCTGCTGGCCGCGGCCGAAGCGCTGCTTCGCGGCGACCCGTCGGTTTTCGGACACCTGGAGGCCGCACGCCGGCACTTCGAGGAGGAAGACAACGACGACGGGCTGGTCTGGGCCGGTCTTCTCGCCTCCGCGGCCCATCGACGCGCGCATCGGTACACCGAAGCCGCGGCCGACATCGAGGCGGTGTTCGAGAGGGCCAGCCTGCACCCCGCCGCACAGGTGGACCTCGTCCTCGAGATCGCCGCGCTGACCGATACCGCCTGGCCCGCCATGGACAAATACGCACCCTGGCGGGAGAAGCTCTACCGGACGCTGGATGAGCGGGTGGACGATCCTTCGTCCCTGCGGCTGCTGTCCGGACTGGCGCTCTGGCTCGCCCGGGACAGCCGTCCCGAAAAGGCGTGGAATGTGCATAAACTCCTGTCGTCGCGGCACGGCGACTACGGCGTCCCGGCGGAAGTGCTGCTGGCGCGCTACCGGAGCGGCGGCATCGAGGAGGCGGCCGCGCTGTTCGAAGAGGCGCTCCACCGCGAGGATCTGGACGGGGAGGATCCGCGCCGCGAAGGCCGGGTGCTGTTCCTGTACGGTCTGGGGCTGTGCCGCCGGATGGCCGGCTCCTCCGAGGACGCGCTCCAGCTGTTCTCCCGCGGCCGCCAGGAGGCGCTGTCCGAAGGGGACACGACCGGTGCGCTCCGATGCGACCTGGAGTACATCAAGACCCTGTGCCTGCAGGGATATTGGGACCGCGGGATGGGATTGGCCTACGAGGCGCGGCTGGGTGTCGCGCCCAACGATCCGGCCGGTATGGACATCGCGGACGCCACGCTGGCGACGTTGTCCTGTCTGCACGGACTCAACGGGGACGCGGACGAGTATGCGAACTCCGTCCTCCGGCGGGCCGGACGGGGACGCGCGGGCTATCCGATGCTCGAGGCTTCGCTCGTGCTCGCCGCGATCGCCGCGGCCGAGGGGGACGACACGCGCGCCGCGACGATCCTCGGCGGAGTGTCCGCACAGTTGCTGCCTCTCGCCACCGCCTGGCTGCGGGAGCACGCCGAGGCGTTCGCACCCCTTCTCCGGCTGTGCCGCGAGCGCCGGCTGATCAGTGAACTGCCGGAGCAGGCCCCCGGGATTCCGGCCGAGCAGGAGGCTGCGGTTCCCGCGGTCCTCTCGGTCCATTGCTTCGGGAATACCGTCGCGGAGTCCGGCGGACTTCCGGTCCGGTGGCGGACCCGCAAGGCGCGCGATCTGTTCTTTTTCCTCGTCCTCCACCGCGGACTCAAGAAGTCCCGCGCCGGCCTCGTCGAAGCGATTTTTCCCGAGGCATCCGAGGAACAGCTGGTGCACCAGGTGAAAAACACGCTGTCCGTCCTGCGCCACAGTCTGGAGCAGGCGGGTTTCCCGGACATGGTGATGGCTGCCGGCGGGTATTACTGGCTGAATGAAGCCCGGATCGAAAGCGATTTCGACCGTTTCCGGCAGCTGATCCACGAGGCGGCCGCCGCTGACCGCGACACCCGCGCCGAGTCGGTGCGCGAAGCCTGCCGGATCCACCAGGGCGAGCTGTGCCGTGACATGGAGTTCATCCCGCTGCCGCGGCTGCGGGTACAGATCGCCGGCCAGCTCGAGTCCGCGCTGCTGACGGTCATCCAGGAACAGGTCGGATCCCGCAGCCTCATCAACGCGCTGTTCTTTACGGACGAATTGTGCAGGCTTGCACCGGACAACGCCGAGTACCTGTCCATCCGGCAGGCGCTGCGCAGCCGGATTTCGACGTCCGAGTAGGACGCCGGCTACAGGATCGGCGGCGTCACCGGCCTGCAGTACCGCTCGATGGTCAGCGCCGCCGCAAACAACCGTTGTTCGTCCGCCCCGTACAGGATCATTCCCCGCGGCGTTCCGTCGTCCGCCATGCCAAGCCGGAGCGCGAGGGACGGCAGGCCGGTGAAATGCATGATGTTCGTCGGCCCGGTCATCAGGCAGGCATCGAAACCGCGCAGATTTTCCATGATTTGGCGGCGAAGCTGTTTCCGTTCGGCCAGGGCATCCATGTACGCCGGATCGTCCAGCTTGCCGGATGCCGTGTCGAGAGCCCCCCGCAGCAGCGAGATGCCGTACTTCATCATGCGGTCCGGATCCGACTCGTAAAAGCCGACGATCTCCGCGAGTGTGCGGAACCGTGCCCCCGAATGGAGCAGATAGTCCTCGAGTCCGTTCCGGAATTCGCATCGCATGATGTTCCGCTGAGCGGGCGCATAGGGATGCTCGACCTCGGTGATCTCCGTTCCGTCCTCCCGGAGTGCCGTCAGGACGGCTTCATACATCGCGAGCTGCCTCTCGGAGACCTGATCCCGGTTACACGTGTTCACGGCGAGCCGGATCGTGCGGGGCGGCATCGGTTCAACCGGCGCGGGCGGCTGGTCGCGCATGCCTCCATAGACCAGCAGCGCGTCCGCCAGGTCGCGGGTGATGGGCCCGGCGCTGTCGAGGGTCCGGGCGATCGGAACGATTCCTTGCGCCGACAAGGAGCCGTATGCCGGCTTAAGACCCGTGACGCCGTTTTCCGTGACACAGCCGACAATGGAAAAGGACGTATCCGTCCCGACCGCCGCCGCGCAGAGCCCCGCCGACATCGCGATGGCGGAACCGGAACTTGAACCGCTTGGGTTTTTATCGCGGTCGTAGGCGTGACGGACCTGTCCGCCCTGCGAACTGTATCCGCCCGGCATCGAGTCGTCGGTGTAGTGAGCAAATTCCGTCATATGGGCCTTGCCGAGAATGACCGCGCCGTTTCGGCGCAGATTGGCGACGACGTGCGCATCGCGTACGGCGAGGTTGTCCTGGAGGGCAAGGCTGCCGGCCGTCGTGTGAAGCCCGGCGACATCGATATTGTCCTTGATCAGGACCGGAAGGCCGAACAGTGCCGCGCTGCGGTCGACCCCGTCCGCGTCCAGGGCTCTTGCGGTCCGGAGGGCATCGCCGTCCAGCTCCGCGATCGCGTTGAGTCCGTCCGGTCCGTCATAGGTATCGATGCGCCGCAGGTACTCCCGGACCAGCTCTTCGACTCCCAGTTTCCTTGTCCGGATCGCGCGGACCCGTTCAGCGGCGGTGCAGGTGAAAAGATCGTCCAAAGCGGCCTCCTCCAAAATCGGACCCACCGGTCCGTCAGTGCCCCGACCAGATTCCCAGTCCGCTGGACTTCGCGTCGGCTTCCGCCTGCTCGAGTTCGGACTGCCTCGCGGTGTCGGGCGGATAGCGTTTCACGTCCGCCCAGCCTTCCTGCGCGAGGATCTGGTTGATGAAAGTCCCGTCTTCGAGGTAGACGTACCGCAGCAGCCGGTCATACACGTCCCGGTCCGATACGTCCCGGACCAGGATCACCGTCCGCCCCTCCGCGAGCTCCGCCAGGCGCGCCTTGGCGGCATCGCCCCATGGCTCGCCGGTCACGGCGCCGCCTTCCCTGGCGATCTCGG
>JAGOFF010000164.1 GCA_017997315.1 Clostridia bacterium | reverse complement strand
GTTCTCCTCTCCTATTGGAACGCCGCATCCCCGATCGGGCGCGGCGGCAGCTTGCAGAAATGTTTTCCGAGCAAGTCTGTAAGCCGGGTTCTGGATTCGGCAGCCATCTATCTACGCCTGCCCTTCCGGACAGGCTTGAGCCATCTCCCCGGGACTTGCGGGCCGCAATCATGTCCCTCCACGATGTTGCTCCGGGTGGGGTTTACATAGCCGGAATGTCGCCAAACCGCTGGTGAGCTCTTGCCTCGCCTTTCCATCCTTACCGGCCTTGCGACCGGCGGTCTCTTTCTGTTGCACTTTCCTTGAAGTCGCCTTCACCGGGAGTTACCCGGCACCCTTGCCCTGTGGAGCCCGGACTTTCCTCACGCGCCGCCTTTCGGTCTGGCGCCCGCGGTTGCCTGGCTTGCTCGGAAAACAGGCCTATTATATAGCATCCGTTTGGACGGGGCAAACCTTCGCAACCGCTTCGCGCACATGCCAGCGGATCCCCGGAAACTCCGTGCGAAGCCGGGCGGCCAGCGGCTTCAGCACCACGCGTTCGCTGCAGCCGTGTCCGATTGCGACGACACGGATTCCGCGTGCTGCCAGATAGAGCATGTCGTGATAACCGATCTCGCCGGTGACCAGCAGATCGACCTGAAGACGGACCAGATCGTCGAGGTTCTCGTCCGGGAAGGATCCGCCCATCACGGCGATCCGGCGGACGTCCGCATCCTCTTCAAAGTTGCGGAATGAACCGGTAAAGCCCGGGAGCCGTTCGGCGCGGCGGCAGACCTCCGACACCCGGGCCGGTGAATCCTGAATGCATAGTCTGCCGATTCCGGATCCGGCGGGGATATCGTGTCCGGCGGCGCATGCCGGCGGCAGGAGCGGGGCCGTCGGTTCCATTCCAAGGGCTGCCGCAAGATGGTCGGACACGCCCCCCGGGATCTGGTCGAGGTTGGTGTGGGCGCTGAACACCGTGATGCGCCGGCGAAGGAGGAAGGCCAGCAGCCGGCCGTCCGGCTGGCTTTCATCGATCTGCTGAACCGGACTGAACAGCAGCGGATGATGGGATACGATCAGCCCGCAATGAACGGCGGCCGCCTCGGACGCCGCGGCATCGTCCACATCCAGGCAGACGAGCCCTCCGTCGATCTCGGCATCCGGATCGCCGAGCTGCAGTCCGCACTTGTCCCAGGACTCCGATAGCCATGAGGGACACCATCGTTCGAGTTGGTCCAGAATCGTACGGATGATCATAAGCATCCCCCTCCCTTTTACCTGTCTGCCGTTTCCGCCAGAATTCCAGCCAGGCGTTCCGTCGCGGATTCCAGGTCCGGGCGGCCGCGTGCAGCCTTGCGCATGCGGGTCAGGACGCCGGTCAGATGCTCCCGCAGGAGCGGAGGGCGGTCACGCAGGATGCACGGCCCCGCCCACGCCTCTTCCTCGCTCAGCGCCGCATCGGCGGGATTCCCGCCCGGCCGCGCGAGGATCACGCAGTATATCCGCCGGCCATCGCGGCACAACCGCTCCTCATGGATCGAGAAACCTGCCTCACGCAGCCATCGCCGGAGTTCCGGCGCGGACTTCATCGGCTGCAGGATCCAGGATGTGCCCGGTGGAATCCCGTCGCACCGGTCAAGGATGCGGATGATCTCCAACCCGCCCATCCCCGCGATCACGACTGCATCCCCCGCCATGGGGCGCATGCCGTCCAGGCCATCCGCGAGCACCGGCATCACGTTCGGTGAAGCGCCGTTCTTCCGGATCCTGTCCGCCGCGACCGCCAGCGGTCCCGCCCGCCGGTCCACCGCGTACGCTTCGCGGCAGCGGCCTTCGAGCGCCAGATGGATGGGGATGAGTGCATGGTCGCATCCGATATCGAACAACCGGCCGCACGGAGGAACCATTCCGGCGATGCAGGCCAGCCTCGGCGGCAGGGAGGCTCCGCCGCAGCGGCGTCCCCGGATGCCGGCGTCCGTACGACCCGGGCCGGTCATCCGCGGAAAGAGCGGAGCTGGACGTCGATGTCGAGCAGTTCCTCTTTAAGCCGTGCGAGTGTTTCCGGATCCGGTTGCGACGCGATGCGTTCCACCAGCGACGATTTGCGGGCGACGAGCCTGTCGCGCCGGATGCGGAGCAGGTATCCGCCGGCTGCGCCGGCGGCCGAGACGATATCCTGTGTCTCTCCGATATCAAAAGACATTCTGGCGATTTCATCGGCGAGGCGGCGCTCCCCCCATACGGAATCGCCCGCCATCCCGATCAGCGCGTTCAGGTCGCCCGCCGCATCATGTCCTGTTCCCAGGATCCTCTCCGCCATCTCGCGCAGGATCCCCTCGGGGAAGTCATCGGCTTCGGGCGACAGGCTCATTCGTTCCTGCAGTCCGGGCCGCGAAGCCAGCAGGCAGAGCAGATACAGCTGGTCTTCGGGAAACGGCGGCACGGGTTTGATCTCACCCTGATCCGAATCCTGACGGCGTGCGAGGCGGTCCTTGAGCGTTTCCTGCGCGGCGGACGTTTCCGAACCCTTCCGCCGGCGTTCCACCTCACGGATGACCGCCTCGGACGGCACGCCCAGAACGGCCGCCACCTTGGCGGCATACAGTTCACGGATGATGGGATTGGGTTCGGCGGCCAACTGCCGGCAGGCCAGGTCCTGATACTCCAGGATGTCGAGCACCCCGTCCCGTGTCGCTTTGCGTTCCGCGGAGAGGATCTTGTAGTCCATCAGCGGGAGTGCGCGGCGCACCAGATCCTTGAAGCGGTCGTTTCCGTTTCTTCGGATGTACTCGTCGGGATCCTTGCCGTCCGGGATCTGCAGGACCGTGACATGGCATCCCTTGGACACCAGGATGTCCAGGCTGCGGAGTGTCGCTTCCTGACCGGATGCGTCCGCATCGAATCCCACCGTCACGTTTTCCGTATAACGTCTCGCCAACTGCGCCTGGTTGGACGTCAGCGCGGTACCCAGCGCGGCGACGGCGTTGTCGACCCCGGCCTGGTGCATGGCGATCGCATCCATATACCCCTCGACGATGATCAGCGAGCCTTCTTTGGATTTCTTGGCGAAGTTCAGCGCATACAGGTGCCGGCCCTTGGTGTAGACCGCATTTTCCGGCGAGTTGATGTACTTGGGCTGGCTGTCGTCCATGACGCGTCCGCCGAATGCCACGACCCGTCCCATCGCGTCGAAGATCGGAAACATGATCCGGTTCCGGAACAGGTCGTACGGCCCTTCCTTGCCCTGCTTGAAAAGCCCGGACTTGTCGAGGACATCCGCGGAAAATCCTTTGGCGCGCAACCGTTTCCACAGGTCGCTCCAGTCGTCCGCGGCATATCCGAGACCGAATTTCCGGATGGTGCCCGAAGTGATTCCCCGTCGCGCGAAATAATCCAGCGCCGCCTTCCCTTTCGGACTCTCCGTCAGGTTCAGGAAGAAATGCGCCGCTGCCGCGGAGTTGACCTTGTACAGGACCGCAGCCAGCTCCGTCCGTTTCCGGTACGCTTCGTCATCCGGTTCCGGGATGCGGACGCCGGCCCGCTCGGCCAGCATCCGAAGCGCGTCGAGATATCCGGATTTTTCGATGTCCATGATGAAATGGATGACGTCTCCGCCTTTGTGGCAGCCGAAACAATAGAAGATCTGCTTGTCCGGCGACACGCTGAACGACGGCGTGTTCTCCGCATGGAAAGGACAGAGGCCGAACAGGTTCGCAGCGCTTTTCTTTGTCAGCCGGACATACTGCTCTACCACCGCAACGATGTCGTTCCGGCTCTTGATCTCTTCGATGATGCTTTGCGGGATCCCCCGTTCCACCGACGCCAAGCGTATCCTCCGTCAGAGCAGGCGCGTCCCGTTGATGACCAGTCGGAATGCAAGTCCCAGGTATCCGGCCGCGTTCCGGCACATCTTCATCCGGACCAGAAAGATTTCGAAATAGTCCATCACCGGGCTTATGGCGGTGTCGATGTCGATGTCAAGCGTGGCGGTGGCCTCGGCCGGATCGACAGTCAGGACCGATCGTTTTGAGGCGTAGTTTACCCGGTCGTGGATATCGAAAGTCTCCCGGTTGCGGTTGGTCACCCGGGACCGGTGCACATCCGCCTTGTCGGCCAGAATCAACGCGGCTGAGATCCGGTCGATCGCGACACCGTCGGTTTCGTCGTGGTTGGCGATCGCCATCATGACGGCACAGGCTTCCTCCCCCGGCATCCCCATGCGCGCCAGGAGATTGTACGCGAGAATCGCACCGTACTGGCTGTGGTGAATCCGGTTCACCGCATTTCCGATATCGTGCAGGTACCCGGCGATCCGGGCGAGCTCGACCGTGCGGGGTTCGTCGCCAAGTTTTTCCAGGATGTCCCCGCACGCGTTGGATACCAGACGGCAATGCCGGTAGGAATGTTCGGTATACCCGAGCGCCTTCATCTGCTTTGTGGATGTGTCGAGGAGGTTTTTCACCTCCTCTGATTTCTGCACATCCCGGATTCCGATCTGCATGCGGCCCCCTTTACTGGTCGGCGGACAGGATGTACTCGGCGGCCAGCCGGGCATACGCTTCCGCATTGGCCTGGTTTCGGCCGGAATCGACATCCGTCAGTACACGTTTGACGGTCGCCGGAATCCCTGCGGCCATGGTGTGCGGCGGAATCACGGTGCCTTGGCGCACCACGGCTCCGGCCGCGACGACGCTTCCCTCCCCGACCGAGGATCCTGTCAGCAGGATGGCCCCCATGCCGATCACCACATTGTCGCCGATCGTGCAGCTGTGGATCACCGCGTTGTGGCCGACCGTCACGTTTCGTCCGATCTCGACCGGGATGCCCTGATCGCAATGAACCGATGCATTGTCCTGAATGTTGGTTCCCTCGCGCAACGTGATGCGGGCGAGATCCCCGCGCAGACACGCGCCGAACCAGATCGAGCAGCGGGCTCCGACCCGCACGTCCCCGACCAGCGTGGCGCTCGGCGCGACATATACGTCCGAGGCCACCTCGGGCTGGATGCCGTTGTAGCTCAGCTTCATGGCGGATTCCCCCTTTCAGGTTCGCTGGGCATCTTCTATATAATCATTATAGCATTCATTCCGGATCGACCGACGTCCGGCGTTCGCGCGTCTTGACCCAGAGAGCGCATTCGATGCGCTTCTTCTGGAGTTCGCATCCGACGGTATAGCTGCCGGCGATGTCGCCCGAAGCAAAAAACGCATTCGCCGCGCATCCGCCGCTGCAGTAGTTTCTGGCCCAGCACTCCGCGCATTCCGGTTTGGACGGAACAAGCAGCCGCGAGAACCGTTCACGGATACCGTTGTCCTCCAGTTCCGGCTGATCGTGCAGATTTCCCATGCGGAACTCCGGAAGGCCGACGAACTGATGGCAGGGATAGATATCCCCCTCCGGCGTGACCGCAATATACTCACAGCCGGCCCCGCACCCTTTGAGCCGCTTGTATGCGCACGGGCCCCCATCAAGGTCGATCATGAAATGGAAATAGTTGAACCAGCGGTCCGGCCCCGAAGCGCGCGCTTCGACATACGCCAGTGCCAGCCGGTCGTATTCTTCGCGGATTACGGG
>JAGOFF010000163.1 GCA_017997315.1 Clostridia bacterium | reverse complement strand
ATCCATATCGTCGCGACCGGACTGCACTTCACCAACGAAGTCCGCATGGACGCGAACGAAGAGCACCTGTACATCGTCGAGACCACCGGCGGCCGGATCCTGCGCTTCCGTGTGGACGCGGCCGGCGACCTGCACGACCGCGAAATCTACGGCCCGACGCACATGGGTCAGGGCGCGTATCCGGACGGCATCGCGTTCGACAGCTACGGCAATCTTTGGGGCACCTGCGTCTACTCGGACAAGCTCTGGGTCATCACGCCGGACGGCGAGTTCAAGGTGCTCATCGACGAAGGCGACCATGATCTGGTCCAGGCTCTGGACGACGCGTTCTACGCCAAATGCGTGACCAACGAGATCCTGTTCAAGACCGGCCGCGGCATCGCGCCCTGGATGGCCAGCATCACCTTTGGCGGACCGGACCTCAAGACGGCATACATCGGATCGCTCCGCGCGACCAACATCCCGTATTTCACCTCGCCGGTGGCGGGGCTCCCGATGGTGCACTGGAAGAAGTAAACCGTGCCGCATCAGCGGGCAGGCGGATGAAAGGGAGGGCGGCCGTGAGGCCACCCTCCCTTTTTCAGGTTCAGTCTGGAGAAACGGATACCGGATCCTGTCGTCACGCCTTGTGTTGCATTACCTCAGCACTGCACCCTCGGACGCCGAGGTGACCTGGCGCTGGTAGCGTGCCAGCCACCCCGTGGTGACGCGCGGGACAAACGCGGGCCGTGCGGCCGCGCGGCGCTCGAGCTCGGCAGCGCCGACCTCCATGGCGAGCACCCCGCCCGGGATGTCGATCCGGATCCGGTCGCCTTCGCGGAGGAGCCCGATCGGCCCGTCCAGCGCGGCTTCGGGGGAGACGTGTCCGATCGCCGCGCCGCGGGTCGCGCCGCTGAAGCGGCCGTCCGTGATGAGCGCGACGTCCTTGTCGAGCCCCATGCCGGCCAGCGCCGACGTGGGACCGAGCATCTCGCGCATTCCGGGTCCCCCGCGCGGGCCTTCGTACCGGATGACCACGACGTCGCCCGGGATGATCTTCCCTGCGTAGATGGCTGCGATCGCATCGTCTTCGCAGTCGAACACCCGGGCGGTGCAGGTCACGTCCATCATCTTCGGATCCACCGCGGAACGTTTGACGACCGCGCCTTGCGGCGCGAGGTTGCCCCGCAGCACCGCGATGCCGCCGGTGGCGCTGTGCGGGTCCGAAACCGGTCGGATGACCGTCGGATCCAGGTTGACCGCCATCGCGACGTTCTCCGCCACGCTGCCGCCGCTGACCGTCGGCAGGGATCCGTCGATCAGCCCGGCGTCCAGCAGCTGGCGCATGACCGCGGGCACGCCGCCCGCCCGGTGGAGGTCCTGGATGTGGTGGCCGCCCGCGGGACTCAGCCGGCACAGATTGGGGGTCGACGCGGAACGGCGCTCCACCGTACCGAGGTCCACCGGTACGCCCGCCTCGTTCGCGATGGCGAGCAGGTGCAGCACGCTGTTGGTGGAGCACCCAAGCGCCATGTCGACCGACAGCGCGTTGGCGAACGCCGCCGGGGTCAGGATGTCGCGGGGCTTGAGCTGTCTGCGCACCAGGTCGAGGATCCGCATGCCGGCATGCTTTGCGATCCGGATGCGCTCCGCGGACACTGCCGGGGCGGTGCCGTTGTACGGCAGCGCCATGCCGATCGCCTCCGACAGGCAGTTCATGCTGTTGGCGGTGAACATGCCGGAACAGGAGCCGCAGCCGGGGCAGGCGGCCTGCTCGAACCAGCGGAGCCGGTCGTCGTCGATCAATCCGGCCTTGTTGGCGCCGACCGCCTCGAAGATCGTGGAGAGCGAGATGTCCCGCTCGCCCGGCTCGATGCCCGCCGCCATGGGGCCGCCGCTCACGACCAGCGCCGGGACGTTGACCCGGGCGGCCGCCATGAGCATGCCCGGCACGATCTTGTCGCAGTTGGGCACGAGGACCAGTCCGTCAAAGCAGTGCGCGAGCGCCATGGTCTCGACCGAATCCGCGATCAGTTCGCGGGAGGGGAGGGAATACTTCATCCCCTCGTGTCCCATCGCGATGCCGTCGCACACCCCGATCGAAGGCATGAGGATCGGTGTACCGCCCGCCATCCGGATTCCGGCCTTGACCGCTTCCGCGACCTTGTCCAGGTGGGCGTGTCCCGGGACGATCTCGCTGAACGCGGAGATGACCCCGATGAGCGGGCGCTCCATCTCCTCGTCGGTGATCCCGAGCGCGTAGAACAGGGATCGGTGCGGCGCCCGCTCCGCACCCTTGAAAACCTTGTCGCTGTTCAAACCGGCCATATCGTGCCTCTTTCAGTTCTGGTCTTCGCGGGACCAGGAATACATCTTGCGCAGCTCCTTGCCGGTCTTCTCGAGCAGGTGTTCCGAAGCGATCCTGCGCATGGCGTTGAAGTGCGGACGGTTCACGCGGTTTTCCATCAGCCAGTTGCGGGCGAACGTGCCGTCCTGGATCTCGGTCAGGACCTTTTTCATCTCTTTCTTCGTCTCATCCGTGATGATGCGCTTTCCGGTGACGTAGTCGCCGTACTCCGCGGTGTCGGACACCGAGTAGCGCATGTACTTGAAGCCGCCCTGGTAGATGAGGTCGACGATGAGTTTCATCTCGTGGATGCACTCGAAGTAGGCGTTCTCGGGATCGTAACCGGCCTCGACGAGGGTTTCGAACCCGGCCTGCATGAGCGCGGTGACCCCGCCGCACAAAACGGCCTGCTCCCCGAACAGGTCGGTTTCGGTCTCCTGCTTGAAAGAGGTGAGCAGCATGCCCGCACGGGCACCGCCGATGCCGGCCGCATAGGCGAGCGCGGTGTCGAGCGCGTGGCCGGAGGCGTCCTGGTGGATGGCGACGAGGCAGGGGACGCCCTTTCCGGCGAGGTACTCGCTTCGGACGGTGTGCCCGGGACCCTTGGGGGCGACCATGATGACGTCGACGTCCGCCGGCGGGGTGATCTGCCCGAAGTGGATGTTGAAGCCGTGGGCAAACATCAGGGTTTTGCCCGCGGTGAGGTTCGGGTGGATGCTCTCGTTGTACATTGCGGCCTGTTTCTCGTCGTTGATGAGGATCATGATGATGTCCGCGGCGGCCGCGGCGCCCGCGGCGGTGTCCACCTTGAGACCGGCGGCTTCCGCGCGCTTCCAGGACGGGCTGCCGTCGTACAGCCCCACGATGACGTCGACGCCGCTCTCGTGGAGGTTGAGCGCATGCGCGTGGCCCTGGCTGCCGTAACCGATGATCGCGACGGTTTTGCCTTGGAGCAGGGTGAGGTCGGCGTCCTTCTGGTAGTAGATCTTGGCCATGGCGGGGTTCCTCCGATCGTATTTCCCGTTTTCGGGTGCTGTGGCGGGGCGGATATCCTTGGTTTCGGCGGTCCGGCCGGGCCGGACGGTCCTACAGGGTGGTGAGGGTGGCGCGGCCGGTCTGCATGCCGGTCGCGCCGGTGCGGCAGATCTCGGCCAGCCCCGACGCGCGGGCGGCTTCGATCAGCCCGTCGACCTGGGCGGACGTCCCGGTGAATTCCAGGATGAGCGAATCCCCCTCCCGGCTGGCGGGCTTGGCGCCCGCCGCGACGGCGAGTGCGGCGAAGGCGTCCAGCATGCCGGTTTCGCCGGTGACCTTGAGCAGCAAAAGTTCGCGTGCGACGTGGCATCCGTCCTCGAGCCGCAGGACCCGGTGCACGTCCTCGAGTTTTTCAAGCTGCTTCATGATCTGGCCGATCCGGTTCTCGTCCCCCTCGGTGAGGATGGTGATGCGCGAGAACTCCGGGTTTTCGGTCTCCCCGACCGTCAGGGCCTTGATGTTGTACCCGCGCCGGGAAAACAGGTTGGTGACCCGCATCAGGACACCGAAATGGTTGGTGACCAGGACGGACAGCAGTTGGTTACGCATGGTTCCCGCTCCTTTCCTCAATCTGAAAAGATGATGTCCCGGGCGGAACCGCCGGGCGGAATCATCGGAAAGACGTTGTTGTCGCAGTCGGTGACGCAGTCCACGACCACCGGTCCGTCCGTCTCCGCGAGCGCCTCGCGGAGGATGTCCCGGATCGTGGACTTCTCGAGGATGCGCAGCCCTTTGCCCCCGAACGCTTCGGCGAGTCTGACATAGTCCGTGCGCCGGCCGAGCGAGGTCTCGGAATACCGGCTCTGGTAGAACATCTTCTGCCACTGGCGCACCATGCCGAGCACCCGGTTGTTCATGATCAGGATGACGATGGGGAGGTGCTCGGACACCGCGGTCGCGAGTTCGTTGAGGTTCATGTGGAAACTCCCGTCGCCGGTGACCAGGATCACGGGACGGTCCGGACTCGCGACCTTGGCCCCGATCGCGGCCCCCAGCCCGTATCCCATCGTGCCCAGCCCGCCGGAGCTGGCGAGCGAGCGCGGCCGGGAGAACGGGTAATACTGCGCGGTGATCATCTGGTGCTGTCCGACGTCGGTCACGATGACCGCGTCCGGACCGGCCAGCCCGGCGAGCGGGAGAAGAATGTCGCGCGGGTTGAGGCAGCCCGGCTTCTCGGGCATCGGCAGCGGATTCTGCGCCTTGTAGCGGACCAGCCGGTGGATCCAGTCGGCATGCTCCATGGGCTCCAAATCCTGCAGGAGCATCCGGAAGACCTCGGCGGCGTTCCCGGTGATCGACAGCTGGGTCATGATGTTCTTGTCGATCTCGGACGCGTCGATGTCGATGTGGACGATGCGGGCGTCCGCGGCGAAATCGTCCCGTTTGCCGGCCACCCGGTCGGAGAACCGCGTGCCGACGGCGATCAGCAGGTCGCACTGGTGGGTAGCGTAGTTCGCTGCGGGGGTTCCGTGCATCCCGACCATCCCGAGGAAACGGATGTCGTCGTACGGCATGGCGGTGATGCCCATCAGACTGGTGCAGACCGGGACCGAAGCGCGGCCCGACAGCTCCCTCAAAGCCTCGGACGCCCCGGAGGAGACCACCCCGCCGCCGGCGTAGATCAACGGGCGTTCGCTCTCGGCGAGCCAACGGCGCAACGTCGCCACCGCCTCGGGATCCGGGACCGGAACCGGGCGAGGGATATACCGGGGTTGCGGGGTGTACTCCGCGGACTTGGCGGTCATGTCCTTGGGGATGTCGATCAGGACGGGGCCGGGCCGGCCGGAGTTGGCGATGACAAACGCCTCCCGCACGATCCACGCCATGTCCTCGACCCTCTTGACGATGAAGTTGTGCTTGGTGACGGGCATCGTGATGCCGGTGATGTCGACCTCCTGGAAACTGTCGCGGCCCATGAGGTCGAGCGGCACGTTGCCGGTGATCGCGACCATCGGGACCGAATCCAGATAGGCGGTCGCGATCCCGGTCACGAGGTTCGTCGCGCCCGGGCCGGAGGTCGCGATGACCACCCCGGTTCGTCCGGTGGTGCGGGCGTAGCCGTCCGCGGCATGCGCCGCGCCCTGCTCGTGCGACGTCAGGATGTGCCGGACGCGGTCCCGGTTGTCGTACAGCGCGTTGTAGATGTTGAGCACCGCACCGCCCGGATACCCGAATACGGTGTCGACCCCCTGGGAGATCAACGATTCGATCAGGATCTGTGCGCCATTGAGCATCATATGG
>JAGOFF010000162.1 GCA_017997315.1 Clostridia bacterium | reverse complement strand
ACTCCACACTGGTTTTCTTCAGCACGACGCAGATCGCCGGACAGATCATCGACGTCAACATGGGCCTGGGCGTCGGCAGCGTATTCGATCCCCAGACCAGCTCCCAGACCCCGCTCACCGGCATGGTCCTCAACTACACGATGCTCATGTACTTTTTCGCCAACAACGGGCATCTGCGCCTGATGCAGCTGATGTACGCCTCGCTGCGCGCCGTGCCGGTCGGTGAGGTCCGGATTTCCGGCGACCTGGCGCTGATGGCCGCGGAGCAGTTCGTGCTTGCGTTCGGGCTGGCCGCGAGCCTGATGCTCCCCATGATCGGTGCCGCGCTGCTCACAGAAACCGCAATGGGCATCCTGATGCGCGCGGTGCCGCAGCTCAACGCCTATATGGTCGGCATCCCGCTCAAGATCGTCATCGGACTGGGCATGCTGTTCCTGATGCAGCCGCTGTATGTCGGATTCTGCGACCGGGTGTTCAACAGCATGTTCTCGGCCACGGAAAGCATGCTGGCGTCATTGGGGGTGGTTGCATGAGCGCGGGCGCGGGCGGCGAGAGGACCGAGAAGGCCACCCCGAAGAAACGCCGCGAAGAACGCGAGCGGGGCAATGTCTTCCTCAGCCATGACCTGACCACCGCGGTCAGCCTGCTCGGCATGTTCGGTGTGCTCCGGATCGCCGGGCCGGCGACGGGCAGGAAGCTTCAGGCGGTCTTCACGCGGCTGCTCCAGGGGACGTCCGCCGGGGCGGAGACGTTCACCATCAACGCCGCGCGGGGATACTACGTGGAGGCACTCCGGCTCGGGATCACCGCGGTACTGCCGTTTTTCCTGTGCGCGGTCGCGACCGCGGTTCTCGTCAGCGTGGTCCAGACCCGCTTCCTCATGACGGGCAAGACCCTGACGGTCAAGTTTGACCGGATCAATCCGCTGAACGGCTTCAAGCGGCTGTTTTCCTCCCGCTCGGTGATGGAGACCGTCAAATCGCTTGCCAAGATCACGCTGATCATCGCGGCGATCTACAGCGAATTCATGAACGGAATGCAGAGGATGCCCGCACTCTGCTCCATCTCCCTGCCTGTCGCGATCCAGACGGTCTTTGACCGGATCGTCGCGCTCGCGTTCCGCTGCGGCATCATCCTGGCGGGTCTGTCCGTGATCGACTATGTCTACCAGTGGTGGCGGCACGAAAAAGACATGAGGATGTCCAAAGAGGAAATCCGTCAGGAGTACAAGCTGACCGAAGGAAATCCGCAGACCAAGGGACGCATCAAGCAGATCCAGCAGGCGATGTCCCAGCGCCGCATGATGGCGGCGGTCCCTCAGGCCGACGTCGTCGTGACCAATCCGACCCATTACGCCATCGCGCTCCGGTACGACGCCCGCAAGGAAGCGGCTCCGGTCATCCTGGCCAAAGGGAAGGGCCATATCGCGCTCCGGATCAAGGAGATCGCCCGGGAGAACCGGATCACCCTGGTGGAGAACCGTCCCCTCGCCCGGTCGCTGTACGCTTCCTGTGAAATCGGCGAAATGATTCCCGCGAGCTTCTATCAGGCGGTCGCCGAAGTCCTTGCCTATGTCGCCCGTCTCAAGAAAGGAGCCTTGAAATGAAAGCCACCGACATCATCGTCGCGGCCGGCGTATTCCTGATCATCATCCTGATCATCGTGCCGCTCAATCCGCTGCTGCTCGACTTTCTGCTGATCGTGAGCATAAGCCTGTCGGTAGTCGTGCTCCTCCTGACGATGTTCTCCCGGGAGGCGCTCGACCTGTCGGTGTTTCCGCCGCTGCTCCTGATCATGACGTTGTTCAGGCTGTCGCTCAACATCTCCTCGACCCGCCTGATCCTCGGGAACGGGGGCAATGCAGGATCGGTGATCAAGACGTTCGGCGGATTTGTCATCGGCGGAAACCTCGCGGTCGGAATCATCATCTTCGCGATCATCGTCGTCATCCAGTTCATCGTCATCACCAAAGGTTCGGAGCGCGTCGCGGAGGTGTCCGCACGGTTCACGCTGGATGCGATGCCGGGAAAACAGATGGCGATCGACGCGGACCTCAACGCCGGCCTGATCAACGAGTCGCAGGCCCGGATCCGCCGCAGCAAAGTGCAGCGGGAAGCGGATTTCTACGGCGCCATGGACGGCGCGAGCAAGTTTGTAAAAGGGGATGCGATCGTCGGCATCCTGATCGTGCTGATCAACATGATCGGCGGGCTGGTCATCGGCGTCGTATCCGGCGGCATGTCGTTCGGGGAGGCGGTCCAGGTCTATACGCTCGCGACGGTCGGCGACGGACTGGTCAGCCAGCTGCCCGCTCTGCTGGTCTCGACGGCAACCGGCATCATCGTCACCCGTGCGGCATCGGAGAACAATCTCGGCCGGGACATCACCGCCCAGTTCTCCTCCCAGCCGACCGTCCTGATCATCGCCGGAGGGATGATTTTCGCCCTCGGACTCATTCCCGGCCTGCCCAAGGTGCCCATCATCGCGCTGGCGGCCATCCTTGTAGCACTCGGTGCCGTACTCCGCCGCAAGGCGGCCGCCGCCCCGGAGACGGAGGAGATCCCGGGAGGGGCTGCGCCCGCGGCGGACGGAGCGCCGGAGAACGTGGTCGGCCTTCTCGCGGTCGACCCGATCGAGCTGGAATTCGGATACGGGCTGATTTCTCTCGCGGACGCGGCGCAGGGCGGCGACCTTTCTGAGCGGATCGTGCTGATCCGCCGGCAGTGCGTCATGGACCTCGGACTGGTCATTCCCGGCATCCGGCTGCGGGACAACGTGATGCTCAAGACCAACGAATACATCATCAAGATCCGCGGAAACGAAGTGGCGCGCGGGGAGGTCCTCCCGGACAGCCTGCTGGCCATGAGCCCCGACGGCGAGTCGCACAATGTCAAGGGAATCCCGACGACCGAGCCGTCGTTCGGGCTGCCGGCGCTGTGGATCGCGAAAGGGGAGCGTGAAAAAGCGGAACTCCACGGCTTCACCATCGTCGATCCCCCGTCGGTCATCGCGACACACCTGTCCGAGGTTCTGCAGCGCCATGGCCATGAACTTCTCGACCGTCAGCAGGTGCAGGTGCTCGTCGAACATCTCCGCGAAACCCAGGCGACCCTGGTCGAGGAGGTGTTCCCCAAGATGTTCTCACTGGGGGACCTCCAGAAAATCCTGGCCGGCCTGCTGCGGGAATCCATTGCGATCCGGGATCTGACCACCATCGTGGAAACCATGTCGGACTATGCCTCGGTCACCCGCAATCCGGATTCACTGGTCGAGTTTGTGCGGCAGAAGCTCAAGCGCGCCATCACCCGCAAGTTCCTCCCGGGCGGCAAGGCGCGGGTGATCACGTTGGACCCGCAGCTGGAGCAGCTCATCCTCGAACGGCTGCGCACGACCGACCAGGGCTCGTTCGTCGCCCTCTCGCCCGACCAGATCCAGCAGGTGATGCGGAGCCTGCAGTCCGCCGTCGAGGAAACCATGGCGCTGGGGATCACCCCCATCGTCCTGACCTCGCCCGCCGTCCGCCCCCATTTCAAAAAGATCGCCGATCAGCTCGCCCCCGACCTGACGGTGCTTTCCTACAACGAGATCGATGCCGCGGTTGAGCTGCAAGCCGACCGCATGGTCAGCGCAAGCGCCTGAAGAGAGCGGGTGTGAGAATGGACAATAGGAAGATGGACGGTCAAGCCGCGGGGCAGGTCGACCGCACTCCGGGAGACGACCGGATCGCCAGGATGTGGGGACAGTACGCCGAGAACCGGGACAACGATCTCCGCAACGAGCTTCTCCTGCACTACATTCCGCTCGTCAAGCGGGTCGTCGGCCGGTTGTTCGCGACCAGCCGGCCCTATGTCGACTACGACGACCTGGTCAGTTGCGGGGTTCTCGGGATGATGGATGCGATCGAACGGTTCGATCCGGCCCGGAGCGTGCGGTTCGAAACCTATGCGCAGATCCGTATCCGCGGCGAGATCATCGACTACATGCGCCGTCAGGACTGGGCGCCCGTCCATGTACGCACGCGGATCAAACAGCTGGAGGCCGCCTATGACCGCGTGGCGCAGCGCAACGGCGGACCGGCGTCCGACGAGGAGGTCGCGCAGGAACTCGGCCTGGATGTGGAGGAGATGCGCCAGACCCTCAGCGATTCGCATTTCCTCAATCTCATGTATCTCGACGAACTCCTGACCGAGGCCCCGGCCGAGGACGAACGCCTGGTGTCGGACTCCCAGATCGTCAGTGACGTGGAAAAAACGGAGTTCAAGGAAATCCTCGCCAGAGAGATCGGACGTTTGACCGAACGCGAACAGATGGTGCTCAGCCTGTACTATTTCGACGAGCTGACACTGCGCGAGATCGGCAAAGTGCTCAGCCTGACGGAATCCCGGATCTCGCAGATCCATTCCGGCGCCATCCTGAAACTCCGGGCCCGGCTCTCCCGGCAATATCGGTAGCCAAAAAGAAACAGAAATGTCAAAAATCATCTCAAGGTTCTTCCGGAATCATCGATTTTGACTATTGGAGCATGGTCTACCATGCGGGAGGGTACAATGAACCGAGGCTTGTACATCGCTTCGACCGCCATGATCTCCCAGCGCCGGCGAATGGACGTCGTCACGAACAACCTGGCCAATGCGACCACCCCGGGCTTCAAGGAGGATTCGCTCCTCACCCGTTCATTCAGCGACCTTCTGATCGAACGGATCAACGATCCCGCGGTCGTCGGTGCGGATACGGAAGTGGGGCCGCTCAACACCGGAATCCATGTCGATATGATCGATACATCGTTCACATCGGGCGTGCTGGAGCAGACCGGACGGTCTGCGGACCTGGCGCTCGAGGGCACCGGATTCTTCGTCGTCGAAACGCCGCAGGGGGAGCGGTATACCCGCGCCGGGGCGTTCCAGGTTTCCGCCGGCGGGGAGTTGGTTACGCCGGAAGGCTACCCGATCCTCGGCCTGAACGGTCCGATACGCGTATCGGACGAGGAGTTTTTAGTCTCTGCGGACGGGACGGTGCAGTCCGGTGCGGGTTCGGACCGGATCCGCCTGGTCTCGTTCGAGGACACCGGCATGCTTCGCAAAGAGGGGGCCAACCTGTTCACCGCATTCGGCGGGGAGCCTCTCCCGGATACGACGACCCGGATCCGCCAGGGCTCGCTCGAAAGCGCGAATGTGGATCTGGCGGGACAGATGGTGGACATGATTGAAATCTCGCGGAACCACGAGCTGAACCAGCGGATCGTCCGGATGATGGACGAGAAACTGGGCAAGTCGGCCAGCGAGATCGGTCGTCTGTAAGGGAGGGAAAGCATGGCGCAGTCACTGTACACCGCCGCCGCCGGCCTGCAGGCGCAGCAGAGAAACATCGACACCATTGCGAACAATATTGCGAACGTCAACACCGACGGGTATCGCAAAAGCCGCGTTGAATTTCAGGAAGCGGTCTACTCAGCAATGCTGGATCCGTCTTTGCCGCTCGACGGCCAGACCGCTGACCTGCAGCGGGGTTCCGGCGTGCTTGCCGCCGTGCAGACCACGCTGCTCGATCCCGGCCCTCTGCTCCAGACCGGCGAGCCGCTGGATCTGGCGATCGGCGGGGACGGATATTACATGGTGGAAGGGACGGACGGGGAGAC
>JAGOFF010000161.1 GCA_017997315.1 Clostridia bacterium | reverse complement strand
AGCCATGCTGAGCCGGCCGCGTGAAGGGATCGACCCCCTCCCTGCACATCCGGAATCCCTGCCGTCCGGAACCGCCTGCGGGCTGCGCACTCTCCTCGCGGACGATCTGACCGGCGCCATGGACACGGGTGTGCAGACTGCCGTACGGTCGGACGCGCGGGTTTTCTGCGTCTGGGATCCCGACCGGATCGGCGGTGTCCCGGCCGACGCCACGCTCCTGTTCGACACCGAGAGCCGGAATCTGGGAGACGGCGCCGCCGCCGAAGCGATGAACGGCGCCATCCGCTCCCTTCGCTCCGCCGGCAGGCGGATCGACTACAAGAAGATCGACTCCACCATGCGGGGCCCGGTGATATCGGAAATCCGGACGCTGCTCGACACCGGCGGGCACCCCGGGGTGCTGATCTGTCCGGCGCTGCCCGGCCAGGGGCGGATCGTCCGGGACGGCGTGCTCTATCTGGACGGCGTACCCATATCGGAGACGGATATCGGGCAGGATCCGCTGGCACCGTTCACCGCATCGTCCCTCACGGACTTCCTGTCGGATGCCGGGCTGCCCGCGGTTCTGGTCCGCGATGCGGACGGTCTGCGCGGAGGGATGGACAAAGGATTCCATGTCTTCGTCGGCGACGCCGTCACGAACCGGGATCTCCGAAATCTCGCGGAAGCCGCCTCCGGATCGGGCCTCCTGCCGGTCGGTTCCGCCGGACTGGCGTCGGTCTGGCCGATGCCGGTCTCCTCCGGAAAGCCCGGGCGGCCGGTCCAGGTCTCCCTGCCGGCCCCCCTTGTGTTTGTCAACGGTTCTCCGGCCTCCCGGACCCTGGTGCAGATCGGACGCCTGCTGTCCGACGCGCCGGACATTGCGGTGATTCACCCCTCCCGCGAAGACCTCGTCGCGCCGGACGGCGATTCCCGTCGGCAAATCGCGCTTCAGGATGCCCGCAGTACGATCCGGAAAGCGCTTTCGGACGGCAGGGACATCCTGCTGAACACCGCCCATCTCCCCAAAGAGGACATCCTCGCGGCTGAGGGGGATCCGGAGACCGTCCGTCTGCACGCAGGCCGGATCCTGCGCAGCCTGGCCGATCTCGCCGGTTCGCTCGGCGGAGCGGGCACCCTGGTCCTCCTGGGCGGGGATACCGCGTTCACGCTGCTTCAGGCGTCCGGGGCGGACGCGCTTGAGATTCTCGGTCCGGCGCAGCCCCAGATCCCGTTCGGGATCGTCCGGGGCGGGCGGTGGGACCGCATGAGCGTTGTCACCAAGGCCGGGGGATTCGGCGATCCGGACACGCTGGTCCGCCTTCTGGCGATGCGTTCCTGATCCGGCGCAGGTACAGCAGGGCCGCCAGCAGGACCGCCGGAATCCATGCCGGGCCGACGGCGGCCGCGTGTTCGCCGGTCGCGGGAATCGGCGGTGCCGGCGTCGTCGGGGCGGGGGAAGGCGCCAACGGGATCGGTTCCGTCGGCAAGGAGGTTGGAGCCGTCGTCACCGTCGCTACGGGTTCCGGAACCTCCTCGTTGACCAACGCGATGGATACGGGATGGACGGTATCGTTCTCCGGTCCGACCCGGATCGGTGTCCGGGGATCGTCCGGCAGCCGGAAGCCTTGGGGAGGCGTGGTTTCCGTCAGGATGTAGTCGCCGGCAGGCAACCCGGAGATCCGGACCGTCCCATCGCTGTCGCTGGTCAATGTGCCGGCTCCTCCCTCTCCCGGCCGGTATATCCCGTCCGTCAGGATGAACATCCATTCCTCACCGTCCGCATCGGCTATCGAAAATTCCGCGCCGTCAAGCGGACGCCCGTCATCGATGGCGGTCTTGGTGATCACCACCCGGGTCCGGCTGTCCGGGAAAGGCAGCTCGACCGGTTCTCCCTCATCCCCGACATGGAACGGGACCGGTTCCGCATGGACCGCATATCCCTCCGGCGGAAGAGTCTCGACCACCTGGTAGTCTCCCGTTGCCAAGCCCTCCGGGATCCGTGCGATCCCGTCCGGATCCGAGACGACCGTACCCTCCCCGTCGGTTCCCGGGACGGCCGGTTCCCCCTCCCCTGTCAGGATCCGCCAGGCGATCCCGGCCTGCAGGACGGGCATCCCCGTCTCCGCATCCGTCTTGCAGATGGATACCGGCGACCGGATCGGTTCATTGTCCACCGTGAACGACAGAACCTCGCCCGGCTCACGGATCTGCGTTTCAAAAGGTTCGGACAGTATATACCCCCGGTTTCCCTCCCCGGCCAGTTCCTCCACACGGTACCGGCCGAACGGAAGCGGCTCCGATACCGCTTTCCCGTCCTCGCCGGTCACAAGCGTTTGAACGGTCCGGCCGTCCTGGAGTGCGTAGATGACAAACGACACCCCGACAAGGGGTTTATACGGTCCGGCAACCGCCGGATCCGCACCGGTCGACGCACCCCGTTTCTCGATCGCGATACTTCCGCTCACCACATGGTTCTCCACCGTGACGACCGCGACACGATCACCGCCGACCGGATCGAATCCTGCCTCCAGGATCTCCTCCGTTCCCACGTACCCTTCCGGTGGCGTCAGTTCGCGGATCCGGAACCCGGGATCCGCCCCTCCTCGCATGGGCTTGCTCTCGACGGCATCGGCGCCGGCCGGGATCACCACCCGGTCCCGACGGTCTTCCGGAGCCTGCCCGTAGTCCGGATAGTCCTTGTGCCAGATCTCGAACTCCGCGCCGGAAAAGTCCGCCTCGCCCTGCGGAACCGCTCCGGTATCCGCATCCCGTTTGACGATGCGGACACGGACCATCTCATCCTGGTTCCCGACCTCGACAGCCGCAGGCGGATCCGACGGCCGGACGGGGATATCCCCTTGGAACGCCAGGTAGCCATACGGCGGGGAGACTTCCCGCAGCATCCATCCGGACGGCGCCTCCGGCATTCCTGAAACCTGCAGAGTCCCTCCGGATGATTCCAGATCGGTCAGCGTCCCGCCGAATGCATAGCGGCCGTCTTCGACGCGGGTGAATCCGGCCGGGCTTCCCGCATCCGCAGCCGATAGCCGGAACACCGCTGTTCCGGACACGACGGGATTCCCTTCCTGGTCGGTCTTGCGTACGAGCAGCCCTCCGGTCCGCACCTCCGGGACGGCAGACGCCGAGGCGGCGAACCTCGATGTGCCGCTGACCGCCACGACCGACTGATAGGATGGCACGTCCGGTTGTAGCCAGATCAGGTTTCCGTTGGCGAAGACAGACGTCCCGGTCACTTCGACGGAGAGTTCCCGCTGCAGAACCGACACATCGGTGGTGCGCAGGGTGAGCGTTCCGGCGGCGAACGTCGCCTGCACCCCCTCCGGCACCGAGCCTGCGGACAGAACGTCGATATTCCGGGCATCCACCGGGAAGGAGCACTCGAGACGTCCTTCGCGGTATACCCAGCCGGCGGAGCCGACCGAGACGGAAGCGGTCCGGACCAGCTGGGCGCAGCCGGTCTCGTACAACCGGTACGCTGCGGCAAAAAGGCTGTCATGCCCGCTGGGAACCGCAGCCGCGACCGGAGTGATCGCCCCGGGCATTCCCAGTGCGGCGTGCAGCCACCAGATGGCGGTGCCGGTCGCATACTGTGCCTCTTCCGGAGAAAAAGGGATCCCGTCCAGCGTCGTCGTGGTCGGATAACCATGCTGGACAATGGCGGTGACCCCGCGCACAAACGCTTCGCTGCCGAACAGTACAGCCGGATCGTGCCCCAGATAGCCGACAGCGCTGGCCGGATACGGTTCGGTGTTATGCGGGGTCAGGCAATAGGCCGGTGTGCCGGAATCCGATTCAAGAGTCATGAGGGGGACCGTGATCGGTACACCGTTTGTCAGGGTGAACAGGGAAAGCAGACGGTGGGTGACCACTTTCACCGGGGTCAGCCCGTCCGCATGGACGCCCTGCGGAGGGAGTCCCATGCAGGCAAGCAGGAAAAATACGAACACCATCAGGGCCGCGGCCGGTCGAATCGCTTTTTTCACGGTGGAATCCTCCCACATGCCGGCGGCCGGAGCCGTCGGTTTCTTGACGGGAGTCTACCAATGGCGCGAAAGGGTCGGGGCGTCCGGAATCCGACGAAATTACCCGAACGGGAACCATCGACGCGGGAGATCAGTTGCCGGCGGGCACTCCGCCGTCGGCAGATAGTCTGCCGTACGTCGCACCGATAAGACGCAGCCACGCGAAGTCGATCGCATCCATTTCGGATGCGGTCAGACGGAACGTCCAGTTCCCCTCCGCGACCCCCGGCACATTCATGCGCCGGGATCCGTCCAACACAAGCAGATCCTGGGCGGTGGCGACCGCCAGCCGCGCCGGACTTGACCACAGGGTCTGGATCCACGCACGGCAGATGTCGGCCGGCCGGTCCGATTCCGCACGGCAGTAGCGGGCGGACCGCCGGACCGCATCCGGGGATTCCCGTTCCAGCCAGCCGGACAGGGTATCGTTGTCGTGGGTGCCGATGTAGGCGACGCTGTTGACGGGATGGTTGTACGGCAGATGGGCGTTGTCGGGGGATCCGTCAAAGGCGAACTGCATGACGCGCATTCCGGGGTATCCGGTTTCGGCGAGGAACGCCAGGGTCCGTGCCGTCAGGAGGCCCAGATCCTCCGCGATGATCTCGGCGTCGGGGAACCGTGCCGCCACCCGCCGGAAAAGGTCCATTCCGGGACCGTTCTCCCAGATCCCTTCCCGTGCGTTCGTCCGGTCCGCCGCCACCGCCCAGTATGCCTCGAAGCCGCGAAAGTGATCGATGCGGACCGCGTCGAACAGGCGGAGCGCGTGATCGATGCGGGACAGCCACCATGTATACCCGTCCCGGCCGGCCACTCCCCAGTCATACAGCGGGTTCCCCCACAACTGGCCGTCCTCGGAGAAATAGTCCGGGGGCACGCCCGCGACACGAAGCGGTGCCAGCGCTTCGTCCATTTCGAAGAGTTCAGAACGGCTCCAGACATCCGAGCTGTTCCGCGACACATAGATCGGCATGTCCCCGAACAGCCGGACGCCGGACGAGTGCGCGGCCGCCTGCAGCGCATTCCATTGGAAGGCGAACTCGTATTGGACGTACATCTGGAAAAAGATCTCGTCCGCGGAAGCGGCGTCGAACTCCGCAAGAGCCGCGTCCGTGCGGCGGCGCAACCCTTCGTCGGGCCACTCCCACCAGGGCCGTCCGCCGAATCTGGAACGGGCCGCCATGAACCGCGCGAAGTCCGGCAGCCAGAGCCGTTCCCGGTCGGCATATCCGCGGACACGTTCCCGGTCCCCGTGCGTCAGTCGGGAGCAGGCCAGCCGCAGCAGGGCGTCCCGCTTCCGGGCGGCTGTCCGGAAGTCCGCGGTTCGTTCGTCCGGAGAATATCCCGAGTCTCCCCCGCCACCCGTGCAACCGCATCGGCAGGCCTCCGCCTCTTCCGCGGACACGCGTCCCGTCGCGGCGAGTTCCGCCGGATCGATCAGCAGCGGATTGCCGGCGAAGGCGGACAGACTCTGGTACGGGGAGTCCGTCGAGTCCGGAGGACACAGGGGAAGCATCTGCCAGTAGCGGATGCCCGCCGCGCCCAACCTGCGGGCGAAAGCCGCGGCAGGAGCCCCCAGCGTGCCGGTCCCGTACGGTCCGGGCAGCGAAGTGACATGGAGCAGGAT
>JAGOFF010000160.1 GCA_017997315.1 Clostridia bacterium | reverse complement strand
AATGCGCCGGGGCGGTCCGGGATCTGGACCCGCAGGGTGGCGAACGCATCCAGCGCGCCGTGTCCGTCGGGCGGCAGTCCGGCGCGGTAGTCGGCCCCTCGCAGGAACAACGCGTTCAGCGTATCGGCGTCCCGGGCGGCGATCGCGGTGCGGAACCGTCCCAGCACCTCGGTGAAATCGTCCAGCAGGGGGAGCAGCGCAGGGGCGGATTCGAGACAGATGCCGGCCCACAGCGCGGGACTGGCGGAAGCGATGCGGGTGATATCCTTGAATCCACCCGCGGCGAGTCCGGACAGGACACCGTCGTCGTGCTCGGCCGCCAGCACCGTCAGTGCCGACGCCACCGCGTGGGGCAGGTGGCTGATGGCGGCCACGGCGCGGTCGTGCGTCTCCGCATCCAGCCGCAGCGGCAGCGCACCCATGGCCCGGACCAGCCCGGCCAGCGTCCCGGCGTCGCGCTCCGTCCGCCCGGCCGCTGCCGGATCATCGCGCGGCGGAGCGCAGACCACATAGACGGCGCCCTCCAGCAGATCCGCGGACGAGCAGGCGTATCCGGTCCGCTCCGATCCCGCCATCGGATGGCCGCCGATGAAACGGGGCAGGTGGGACAGCGCACGCAATACCGGCGTCTTGACGCTGCCGGCATCGGTCAGGATGCCTCCGCAAAACGAAGACGCGCGTTCGGCGAGGGCGGGAAGCGTGTCGACCGGGGTGCACAGGAAGACGATATCGCAATCCGCCAATGCGGAGAAAGGATCCGGATCCACACCTTCCGCGGGCAGCGACAGCCGCTCCCCCCGGTCGATCGAGCCGTCCGCGAGCGCCGCAGCCAGCACATCCGGCCTGCGGTCCAGTCCGACCACGCGGCCTATGCCCGCGCGCAGCTTGAGCGCCCGTGCGATCGATCCGCCGATCAGGCCGAGTCCTACGACTCCGGCGCTCCGTATGGTTGGGGAAGGCCCGGACACGGAGGTCCGCGCCGAAGTCGGTCTGGTTGTCATCACGATGCCCTTCCTGCTGCCCTGCTACATATCTACCGGGAAGTATGGTTTATTTTGTTCTGTTTTCCCCGGCTCGTCAATTCGCATAGCGTTCAGAATCGCTCACCCTTTCATCCGACAGCCTCTCTGGAATGAAAAGGACGCCCGGCGGATCCGGCGGCGTCCTGGTTCGTCGTGTCTCGACGCGGGAGCGCTGACGCCGGATGCGCGTCAGTTCAAAAATCGCTGGATGCCGTCCGGATTGCCCGCATAATGGATGGCGTCGTCCCGGTCGATCGCTCCGTCCCGGAACAGCGCGACCAGGCTGTTGTCCATGGTCGACATGCCTTGATCCCCCGCCATCTGCATGACTCCGTCGATCTGCGGCGTCTTGCCTTCCCGGATCATGTTCCGGATCGCACCGTTGACTTTCATGATCTCGAACGCAGGCACCAGCCCGAACGGCGCGGACGGGACGAGCTGCTGCGACACCACCGCCTGCAGCACGGTGGACAGCTGTATCTTGATCTGCTGCTGCTGGTTGGGCGGGAAGATGTCGACGACCCGGTCGATGGTCTTGGCGGCGCCGACCGTATGCAGCGTCGAAAGCACCAGGTGGCCGGTTTCCGCCGCGGTAAGCGCGATGGAGATGGTCTCCAGGTCGCGCATCTCGCCGATGAGGATGACGTCGGGGGATTCCCGCATGGCGGCGCGCAGCCCCGCGGCATAGGACAAGGTGTCCGTACCGATCTCGCGCTGGTTGATGATGCTCATGCGGTGCCTGTGCAGGTACTCGATCGGATCCTCGAGTGTCAGGACATGGCAGGCGCGCTCCCGGTTGATCTTGTCGATGATCGCCGCCAATGTCGTGGTCTTGCCGCAGCCCGTCGGGCCGGTGACCAGCACCAGGCCGCGGTTGAGCCGCGCGAGGTCGAGGACGGTGGCGGGAATCCGCAGCGCATCCGGATCGGGGAGCTCGAGGTAGATGCGCCGGATCGAGATCGCGCAGGAGCCACGCTGGTTGAACGCGTTGATCCGGAACCGGCCGATCTCGGGCATCGAGATCGCAAAGTCGCACTCTCCGGTATCCTGGAAAGTCCGGATGTCGCGCAGCTTGGTCATCAGCCGCTCGGCGACCGCCTGGGTGTCGGCCGGTGTCATGCGCTCCGGCTCCGCCGCGCTGCAGACCAGTGCGCCGTCGATTTTCAGGGTGGGCGGCACGCCGACCGTGATGAACACGTCGGACGCCTTGCGTTGTACGGCTTCCTTGAGGACAGCCACGATATCCATTTCCATCATCCCCTACCTTGTCGGCCGGTCAGGCCGCCCTTGCGGACCGCGGTCACCGGGAACCGTCCCACAGACCGCCCGGTCCGGTGCCGTACTCGAACGGCTTCTGGAACTGGCTCCAGCGGAGTACGACAGGATCCCCCGCGAGCACCGAACCGGCACCGTCGACGGGAACCGCGATCGAAACAAGGATGCCGCGTTGCTCGGGATCCCCTGCGACCGCATCGACCACGAGCCGGCCGTCCGACACCGCGGCCTCCACCGAGTCGATTCCGTCCAGCCGGAGCCCGGCCAGCCGCGTCGCCAGTGCGGCGGCATTCTGCCCGCCGGCCGAGGACTCCTCCGCCATCGTGTCGACGGCGGCCAGCAGACGTTCCGCTGCGGCATCGAACGTATAATACTCCTTGGACCAGTCCGCGTGCCGTCTGGCCAGCCGCAGGTTCGCGGCGGCGGAAGCCAGCGCCATGGCGCCGAAAACCGCCAGCAGGACGACCATCAGAACGATCAGCGCGGAAGCGCTGCCGCGGCGTGAGCGCAAGCCGCCCGACGAAAACCGTATAGCATGGATAGGTCCGCTGTGGCGCATCCTGTCCTCCCTTGCCCGATTACCCAAAATACCGGCTGACCTGGAGTTCGTGGAGCACATGGTTTTCCGCGGGCAGCTCGGTGTTCCATCCGTTGTCCGCCTCGACGACGCGGATCTGCAGATTGTAGACCCCGTCCCCGTCGTCCGTCAGAACCAGCTCCATCATATAAGCCGCTTCCGCTTCAGCGCAAGGAACCATCCTGCGGTCCACCGGTAGATAACGCCAGTTCGTCCCGCCTTCGATGGATCCCGCGATCTCCGGAATGCGGTCGAATCCGTCGGGTTCCGTTCCGCTCTTCCAGCGGTCGGCCACGGAAGCGCAGACCGTAACCGCACAATCCAGCGAGCGCGCTTTGGCCGAGAGCGTGTCCGAAGCCGCAAACATCTGGACAAGGAATACCCCCACCACCGCGATCAGCGCGATGGACGCGACGATCTCCGCGAGCGTGAAGCCCCGTTTCCCGGCCGGGTCGGCACCTGCACACGGAGGAACGGAATGCGGAATGGGACGGGGTCCGATCCTGCGGCGCATGTCAGGCCACCCCCGTCTTGAGGTAGAACGTCCCGGCGAGCCGGATGCCGTCCGTCCCCCCTTCGGGATCGTCGAGCGCAAGTTCGATCCGCAGCAGCCCGTCGGACTCCAGCCGGATCTCCATACGGTCGGTGCCCGTGATCCGGACCGCCAAGTCATGCGTCGGCGCCGTATCCGCCTGCAGGAACAACTCGTACAGTCCGCCGTCGAGGCAGTAGATCCAGGTGTCGAAAGAACGGCCGTCGACCGCGGAACGGATGCAGACGGCCTCGCCCTCCCCGAACGGGTTCGCACGGACGCGCACGCTGTCCGCGACGTCGTTCTTGCGCAGCTTCACATCGAGGAAAGACATTCCCACCCGCAGGTCGGCGTCCCGCCCCTGGCTCTCGGACAGGTTGAAGTAGGCCTTGCTGCCCGCGGTCACGGTGGAGAACACCAGAAAAGACACCGCAAACAGCAGGATCATGACCAGAACGACTTCGATCCCGCTGTATCCCCTCTTATTCATTGGGAAACACCTCGACAATGGGCGGCAGGTTCCCCGCGGGCACCTCGTAGCGGTAGACGAAACGGTCGGGGTCGAGGATCAGTCCGTACCGGTCGGCCAGATAATCGAGGTCGGGCGGGTACGCGCCCTCCAGCGCATAGCACTGCAGCGCGGCCTTGCGGATGGCCTCGAGCTGGATCTCGCGGTACTGCTCGGCCTGTCCGCCGGAAACCTGCGCAAGCGCGATGAACACCGCGACGATGAGAATGCCCGCCATCGCGATGCCGGCGATCGTGGTGAGGAAACGGATGTCTCGCATGCGCACGGGCGGACTCTCCTAACCGATGGAAGACATGATGTCGATGAGCGGCAGCATGACCGTCAGCAGGATCCCGCCGACGACCGCCGACAGGACTACGACCAGCAGGGGCTCGATGACGCTTGTCAGCCGGTTGAGCTGCGCGTCGACCTCGCCCTCGTAGGAACGGGCGACCTTGCCCATCACGGTGTCGAGTTCGCCCGCCTTGCTGCCCATGGCCAGCATCCGGATGAACAGCCGCGGGAAGATGCCGGTGCGGCCGAGCGCCGCGAACGGCTCCTCGCCGCGCGACATGGCGGCGCGGGCATCCGCGACGCGGGCCGCGACGATGCGGTTGTCCATGATCGTTTCCGCCATTTCGAGCGAGGTGTCCATGTCGATCCCGCTGGCCAGCATGTACGACATCGCCATGCTGAACCGTGAGGCGTAGATCTTGCGGTAGAGTCCGCGCAGTCCGGGCAGTCCGAGGCGGGCACGGTCGAGCAGGCGCCGGCCCGCGGGAATGCGGAAAAACACCCAGAGCGCGGCGACCAGTCCCGCGGCCGCCGCCAGCAGGACCGCGAAGTTCCGCTGCAGGAACAGCCCGGCCAGCAGCACGCCCCGTGAGAAGGGCGGCATGTCGCCGCCGAGCGAGACGAAGATGTTGCTGAAAATGGGGAGCACGCGGACGACCAGAAGCACGATGACCGCAGCCATCATGATCAGCAGGACGAGGGGGTAGGTCATGGCGGAACGGATGCGTGCGGACAGCCGCGCGCTGCGCTCGTAGAAGTCGGCCAGTCCGGACATCACCGTATCGAGGTTGCCCGACACTTCCCCGATCCGGGCCATCCCCACCATGTGGGCGGGAAAGGATCCCTGGCGTTCCATCGCCGTGGACAGCGGCTGCCGCTGCTCCACGGTGCGGGTCAGGGCGCGCAGGACCGCGGCTGTGCGCGGATTGTCCGCGCTGTCGGCCAGCATCTCGATGCCTTCCTGGACCGGGATGCCGGACTTGAGGACCAGCGCGACTTGTCCGCAGAGCCAGGAGAGCTCCATGGTGTCGAGGCGGATGCGGGACCGGTCCCGGGTCTTCTCCATGCGCGTATCCCCTTTTCCTGTTTGTGTACCAATTATACAATAATTAGCCGCAGGCGGTTCTTCTTGCGGGTCCCTATCAATATTTATATAATGAGGGGACCGGCCACTACAAGTCCGGCCGTATAGAAACGGGGGATCCTCTTGCCGCCTGGACCCGACTTCCAGCGCCACCCGAGCCGACGGCCGGCGCTCTGCGCTTTGGCCCTTGCGCTACTCATCGCCTTTCTGGCGGGCTGTGTCCCCTATACGATCCCGACGGAACCCGGCACGGCGGCCACGACCGGTTCAGGCACCTCGATGACGACGTCGTCCGGCCCGACCTCCACGTCCGGCACCCGGCGGACCACCCGGACCACGGCGACCGCAACCTCCGGTTCCGCGGCAACCGGCGCGACGGCGTCTGCCTCCTCCGGTACCAACCCGGACGGCGAAGCGACCCCGACTCCGGCCGGGTCCACCC
>JAGOFF010000159.1 GCA_017997315.1 Clostridia bacterium | reverse complement strand
ACGGAGGAACGGCCGGACACCAGATCCTGCAGCCGCATGTATCCCTCGGTGCCGTCACTCAGCCGGACATGCGCGAATCCGTAAGCGGCCGGCTTGCCGGTCATCTGCACCGGCTCGTTGTACAGCACCTGCGTGGCGCGCCCTGCCAGGAGATCGTCCGCGTCAAACACGTTGGCGACCGGAATCCCCACAACCCGTGTATCGTCTCCGTACTGCGTCGCCGCCGGTTCGGTCGGACCCCCTCCCTGCCCGAACAGGGGCCGCAAATATGCGACCGCAGCCGGAGCGCCCCAGAAAACCAGCGTCGCGATCACGACGACCGCCAAGGCGGGTACGAACCAGCGCGGCACCCGTTTCCGCGCTTCCGGATCGACGTAGATGTCCTTGCCCTTGAAGCCCCATTCCGCCCCGTCTCCGCCGCCGCGCGGGAGGCGGCGATGGAAACGCCGGGTTCTCAGCCTCCGGGTCATATGCCGTCCGTCCCGTCGGGATCCGTCCCGTCACCGCAGAGGAGGACGCAATACGCAAGCGCCAGGTCGCCCTCGTGGGAAAGACTGACCGAGATATCCAGTCCACCGATCGCTTCGTATCGATCTTGTGCCCCTCCGGTCAACCGCACGAGGGGAACCCCGCCGGATCCGCGGACGATCTCGATATCGGCAAAGGCGACACCGGCTGCGATTCCCGTGCCCAGCGCTTTGGAGACCGCCTCCTTGGCCGCGAACCGCGCGGCCAGCGACGCGAAGCGCCCCTTGCCGCGCGACGCGCAGTATGCCAGCTCGTCGGGTGTGAAAATCCGGTTGGCGAACCGGTCGCCGCCCCGTTCAAAGGCGCGGGCGATCCGGCTGACCGTCGTGGCGTCGGTACCGCAGCGTATCCGCATGTCACGCCACCGGGTCGGCGCCGCCGCGCGTCGGAGCCGGCCGCCGCATGCGCAGGGCACGCAGCCGGAGATCGTCCCCGATGAAGCGCAGCACCGTGCAGCGGCCGATGATCCGGGACCACAACCGCTCGTCATAATGGCGCTGGAGGGTCTTGAGATCGACGTTGGTGCAGAATACCGTACGCAGGCTGTCGCCGTGGCGCCGGTCCAGGATGTTCAGGAGTTCCGGCAGCGCGGTGTGCGGAGGGACGGACTCGGTTCCGAGGTCGTCGACCACAAGCAGGCGGCTTTCGAGGATGACCGCACGGTCGCGTTCCGCGTCCTCGAACCGTTCTTCATCCGGGCGGAAAGAGGAGCAGAGAGTCCGGTAATTCCCCAGGATGTCGAACATCGCCGGGGCCGGGAGATACCGCACGGACCGGCCGCGCGCGATGACTTCGTTCGCGATGCTGGCGGCCATGAAGGTCTTGCCCGTCCCGGGACTTCCGACCAGCAGCAGGTCACGGACACCGGCATCCCCGTCTCCCGTCTCGGCGGCGAATGTGCGGCAGGCGATGCGCACCCCGTTCCATTGGACGCGCGGAGAGACGTCCGCCTTGTCCCGGTTTTCGTTCACGCGGTCGTCAAACAGGTTCTTGTCCTGGACATCGAATGTGCAGGAGGCCAGCGAGCCGAGTCCGGAGGCCTCGGTCAGGAGCCGCGTGCGCAGTGCTCCACGGCAGGGGCAAGGTTCCCCGCCGGACAGCGTCCCGGTGTCCGCGCAGTCCCCGCAGACGCGGGCCGGCCGGTCGTAGGAGGGATCGATGCCAAGACCGCGCAGGAGGACCTCCTTCTGCGCAGCCAGGCCGTGCAGGCGGTCCTGCGCGCCGGAAGACCGGTCCGGGACCGGACCCAGGGACTCCAGCACCAGTTCCGATCCCGCGACCGCGATCGCCCGGTCGATGTCCGCCAGCGCCGGATGGGCCGCATGGAGAGACGCGATCCGGCCGGCTACGGCATCCGCGGCCGCCTGCCTGCGCAGCGCGTAAGCCTGTGCGATCCTGCGTTCGGTTTCCTCAGCGATCCGGTCCATCCGCCACTCCCTTGGTTCCGTCGTCCGTCAACGTGGTGACGTCTTCATACAATGCTTCGATGAACTCGTCCGAGTATTCCCTCTGCGTGAAATTCCCGACATTGGATGGCCGGGTCCCGGGAGCGGCACCGCCCCCGGTCCGGAGACCGGCGCGGGCGGCGGCGGTTTTCGCCAGCTTGTCGCGCTCGAACTTTTCGACGGCTTCCGGCGTCTTCAGTCCGTTGGAGAACCACTCGGTGATGATCTGGTCGAAGTAGGCCAGATTCGGATTCGCGATCTTGACCGCGCGGCGAAGCGCGATGTCGATGATCTCCATGGAGTAGCCGTATTTCTCCGTCCACTTGGCGATGTACTCCTCATCGTACTCGCTCATGTTTTTCCGCAGCTTCCGGCCGACGGTGCGGCTGGCCGTACGGACGCGCTCCCGGGAGGCGAAATGGGCGTTGAGCGCGGTAAAGGTCGTGATCCCCCTGCGGCCCCAATCCTCGGCCACGGATGTGATGTAGGCCTTGTTCCCGAGCTTGTTGCCCTGCTTGCAGACCTGGAACAGGGAATACAGCACCTCCGGTTCGAATCCGTACCGGTCGAACCAGCTGTCGATGACGCCGTACCAGGAAGGAGACATCAACCCCTGGTAGAACGTCTTGGAGATATCGTTCATAAGCTTCGCGCGCGCGGGATCGCGACGGGCATCCGCATCGGACTCCGACGGAGAGGACTCCGTCCGCAGCCGGTAGGTCCGGTCGATCTCCGCGGCCTTGACGTCCGTGATGGCATATCCCTTGTCCATGCGTGAAACCAGTCCGACGGCCTCCAGCTCCACAAAAGCGGCCTTGACCGCATCCATATCGGTGTCGAGCCGCCGGACCAGATCGGTCTCGGTCACGTTCTTGCGGCGCCGGACAGCCATCAGCAGATAGATGTAGATCTTGACGGCAAGCCCCCCGAGGGTCGGGAGATACTCCAGGATGAAGATATCGGGAACCAGAGTGTCGGATAAAAAGAGCTTTTGGTTTTCCTCAAGCAGCATGATCCGGCCCCCTTTTTCCTGTCTGGATTACGATTATATCACTCCGTCCGACCGGCCGGCCGGGCGGTCCAAAGACGGAAAAAGAGCCGCCCGGCGTTTACTCCGGACGGCTCCCGTTCACGCTTCGTCACCCGTGCCGAGCGGGTGTGTTTCAGATGTCCGCAGCCATCCGGCGATAGCTTTCGTACCGCTCCTTCGCCGCTGCCTGGGCGTTTTCGAATACCGCCTCGACATGCTCCGCGGGATACTTCTGGTACAGGGAGTTGTACCGCACCTCGGTGCGGAGGAAGTCACGGTAGTTCCCCGTGGGTTCCTTGGAATCCATGGTGAAGGGATTCTTGCCTTCGGCCTTGAGCGCCGGATTGAACCGGTACAGGTGCCAGTACCCGCAATCGACCGCATCCTTCTCACGGCGCTGCGAGATCGTCAGGCCGCCCTTGATGCCGTGGTTGATGCAGGGAGAGTAGGCGATGACGATCGACGGTCCTTGATAGGCTTCGGCCTCCAGCATGGCCTTGAGGACCTGGGACTGGCTTGCGCCCATCGATACCTGCGCCACATAGACATAGCCGTAGCTCATGGCCATCATGCCGAGGTCTTTCTTCTTGATCGCCTTGCCGCCCGCCGCGAACTGCGCGATCGCGCCGATCTGGGTGGACTTGGAAGCCTGACCGCCGGTGTTGGAGTACACCTCGGTGTCGAGTACGAGCACGTTGACGTCCTCGCCGGTGGCCAGGACGTGGTCAAGTCCGCCGTACCCGATGTCGTACGCCCATCCGTCGCCGCCGATGATCCAGGTGGAGCGCTTGACGAAGTAGTCCTCGTCAGCCAGCAGCGCCGCGACGAGATCCTTGGCGCCGGCGCCCTTGTACGCCTTGAGCGCGGCGGAGAACGCCTCGCTGGCGGTACGGGTGGTCTTGCCGTCCTCTTTGGCGTCCAGCCAGGCCTGTGCGGCCGCGGACAGGGTCTCGTCGACACCGGCCTCGATCAGCGCCTTGGCGTTGGCCGTCACGCGGGACCGCATCTGCTTGACGCCGAGGTGCATGCCCAGACCGTGTTCCGCGTTGTCCTCGAACAGGGAGTTGCCCCAGCTCGGTCCCTGGCCCTTGTCGTTGATGCAGTAAGGCATCGACGGGGCGGAGCCGCCGTAGATCGAGGAGCATCCCGTCGCGTTGGAGATCTGCATCCGGTCGCCGAACAGCTGGGTGGCGAGACGGACGTACGGCGTCTCGCCGCAGCCTGCGCATGCGCCCGAGAATTCGAACAGCGAACGCTGGAACTGGCTGCCCTTGACGGTTTCCTTGGTCATCGGGTTGGCCTTTTCCGGCAGGGAGATCACGTAGTTCCAGTTGTCGGCCTGCTCAAGATTCTCGGCCAACGGCTGCATCGTGATCGCCTTTTCCTTGGCGGGGCAGGTCTGGACGCAGGAACCGCAGCCGGTGCAGTCGAGCGCGGAGACCTGGATCCGGTACTGGTATGCATCGTACGGCTTCAAGCCCTTGCGCAGCACCATCCCCTCGGGCGCCTTGGCAGCCTCTTCCTCGTTCAGAAGGAACGGGCGGATGACCGCGTGCGGGCAGACGAACGAGCACTGGTTGCACTGGATGCAGTTTTCCGGCTTCCATACCGGGATGTCGATCGCGACGCCGCGCTTCTCGTACTGGGAGGTCGCCTGCGGGAACGTGCCGTCCTCGCGGCCCTTGAAGGCGCTGACCGGGAGGTCGTCGCCCTTCTGGGCGTTCATGGGTTCGACGACGTCGCGGATGAAGTCCGGAACGTCTTTCCTGGCGGCACCGGTGTCCGCCGCATCCTTCCACGCTGCGGGGACAGCGATCTCCTGGACGGCGTTGATCCCGGCGTCGACCGCGGCGTAGTTCATCTTGACGACGTCCTCGCCCTTGGAGCCGTAGGATTTCTCGATGGCCTTCTTCATGTAGGTCACCGCGTCGTCCACGGGGATGACTTTGGCAAGCTTGAAGAACGCGGCCTGGCAGACCGTGTTGATGCGGCCGCCGAGTCCGACCCCGCGCGCCAGCGTCACCGCGTCGATCGTGTAGAACTTGATGTTGTTGCGTGCGATGGTGCGCTTCATCGCCGCGGGCAGATGGGCTTCCAGCTCCTCTGCGTTCCAGAAGGTGTTGAGGAGGAAGGTTCCGCCGGGCTTGAGGTCCGCCAGCACGTCATACTTGTCCACGTAGGACTGGTTGTGGCAGGCGACGAAGTCCGCCTTGTGGACCAGGTAGGTCGAGCGGATCGGCTTGTGTCCGAAGCGGATGTCGGAGATCGTGATGCCGCCGGACTTCTTGGAGTCATAGGAGAAATATGCCTGCGCGTACATGTCGGTATGGTCGCCGATGATCTTGATCGAGTTCTTGTTCGCGCCGACGGTGCCGTCCGAGCCGAGGCCCCAGAAGCGCGCCGCGATGGTGCCCTTTTCCGCCACATCCGCGGTCTCTTCGATCGGGAGGGACAGGTTGGTCACGTCGTCGACGATGCCGATCGTGAAGTTCGTCCGGGGGGCGTCGGCCTTGAGGTTCTTGTACACCGCGAGGATCTGGTCCGGGGTGGTGTCCTTGGATCCGAGACCGTAGCGGCCGCCGACGATGACCGGGGCGGACGCCTTGCCGGCGAAGGCCGCGACGACGTCGAGGAACAGCGGTTCGCCGTGGGCGCCGGGCTCCTTGGTGCGGTCCAGCACCGCGATCTTCTTCGCCGTGGCGGGGATGGCGGCCAGCAGGCGCTCGACCGAGAACGGACGGTA
>JAGOFF010000158.1 GCA_017997315.1 Clostridia bacterium | reverse complement strand
AGCAGGCCGATCGCGCGTGTCGCCAATCCGCCGACATTGAAGTACAGAACCGGCAGCGCGCCGCCTACGACCAGGACCAGGATCAGCAGACCGACGATCAGCCCCTTGCCGAAACCGCCTGCGGCGGACTGCGGTTTGGCTTTCGGTTCCGCTGAGGATTTCGAGGCTTTGCGCCGGACCGGCTTGGAGGTCTTCGCGGCCTTCCCGGGGGGTTCCGGCAGATCGCCCGTCAGCGCGGCGACCTCTTCATCCATCCTTTTCTTCACTGTCTATCCTCCCAAACCGACCGCGGCTCCATGCCGGCCTGTCACCCATTCCCCGATTTCGTTTTCCATCTCGCGGCCGCTCTCGATCTTGTACTCTTCGTACTGCTGGTCCCGGAGGTTCGACAATGCCTTGACTTCGGTCATGGCCTGCCGCAGCCGTTCCTGACAGGCCGCCCTCTCCGCCTCGGTCTTCTGGATGGCCTTCCGCTGCTCCTGCTGCTGCTCCCGGATGCGGTTGAAACAATGGTCGAACTGTCCCAGCGAGAGGGGGCTCACCCCGGCGGCCATCTGCGTGCTCCACAGGGTCCTCATCTCCGTCATTTCACCGGCCAGGCACTCCAGGACAAACCGCTCCTCGCTGAGCCGCCGGTCGATAAGGGCCAGGTCTTTCCGGACTCCGTCTTCCTGCGTCTTTCGCGCCGCCAGCAGGGATTCCAGCGTAAAGACAAACTTCTTCATGCGCCGGCCCCCGCGAGTTCTTCCAATTGCCGGACCGTCTCCCCGAACGGGATGTTGTCCCCCACCCCCTGGCAGAGGAATCCGTTGATGAGCGGATACAGCCGGACCGCTTCGTCAATCTCCGAACTGGCACCCTTCTTGTAGGCTCCGATATGGATCAGATCCTGTGCTTCCTGGTACACGCTCAGATTCCTGCGCAGAAATCCCGCGGCGGCCAGATGCTCCTTCGCAGTGATGTCCGGCATGATCCGGCTGACGCTTGCGAGCACGTCGATCGCCGGGTAATGATTCCGGTGGGCAAGTTTCCGCGACAGCACGATATGTCCGTCCAGAATGCCTCGGACCGTGTCGGCGACCGGTTCGTTCATGTCGTCGCCCTCCACCAGTACGGTGTACAGGCCGGTGATCGATCCACGTTCCGAATTGCCCGACCGCTCCAGCAGGCGGGGAAGGATGTTGAATACGGACGGGGTATACCCGCGGGATACCGGGGGTTCACCGATGGACATGCCGATCTCGCGCTGCGCCATGGCGAAGCGGGTCAGCGAATCCATCAGGAGAAGCACATTGAGTCCCTGCTCGCGGAAGTATTCCGCAATGGCCGTACCCAGCATGGCGGATTTCTGCCGAACCAGAGCGGGCTGGTCGGAGGTCGCCACCACCAGAATCGACTTGGCGAGACCTTCCGCCTGCAGATCTTTCTCGACGAACTCGCGGACTTCGCGCCCGCGTTCGCCCACCAGTGTGATCACGTTGATGTCGGCCTGGGCGTTCCGGGCGATCATGCCCATCAGTGTGCTTTTCCCGACGCCGCTCCCCGCGAAGATCCCGATACGCTGTCCGCGTCCGCAGGTCAGCAGTCCGTCGAGCGCTTTGACGCCGAACGGCAGCGGCTCGGAAATCCGGTTGCGCGACAGCGGGTTGGGCGGCGGATTGTCCGTGTCGAAACGCTCGCCGCCAAGGATCGGCCCCAGCCCGTCGATCGGCTGTCCCAGTCCGTCCAGTATCCGGCCGCGCAGTTCCATGCCGACCTTGACCTGGAGTCCGCGTCCGGTAGCCAGAACCTTGCAGCCCGGTCCGATGCCCGCCAGTTTGCCGTACGGCATCAGGACGATCTTGTTGTCGCGGAATCCGACGACCTCGGCGTCCACACAGCCGCCTTTCCGCTGTGAAAAGATACGGCAGACATCCCCGATCCGGGATACGGGTCCCACGGATTCCACGGCAAGTCCGATCAGCTGGGTGACGGTTCCGCTGTACCGCACCGGATCCAGCCCTTCCAGCATCCACGTATGCGGCTGTGCCCGGAACCGGCTCACTCGTCCGTCCCCCGCATCGCTTTCACGATGTTCTCCAGTTGGGTTTCCACACCCGCATCCACCGTACCCGACGTCGATTCGATCACACATCCTCCGGCCGGCATCGCATCATCCACAGCAAACTCAAAACGATCCTGTACCGCTTCCATCAGTTCGGTGTCGGACTGGACGGAACGGAAGAAATCGTCCCGTCCGACGCGGATCGTGCCGCGCTCCCCGTTCACGAGGCGGGACAGCGCGTGCCGGACCAGACCGGAGTAGGCCTTCTCGCTGCGGGCCAATTCGGTGTGCAGAATCTTTTCCGCGACCGCAAGCGCCACTTCGAGAACTTCCGGCTCCAGCTCCGACATCTCCTGCTCGAACCGTTCGCGCAACGCGGCCTTCTCGGAATCCATCCGGGCTGCGGCCTCCCGACGCAGGGTCTCCATCTCCGCTTCGGCGCGTTTCATCCCCTCGCGGTATCCGTCCTGCACGGCCTGGCTGCGCAGTTCACCGGCCTCGACCGCCGCCTGCTCGAGCAGCGTGGACGCGTTGTCCCGGGCGCGCTCCATGAGTTCCAGGACCACCTGGTCCGACAGGAGGCACTCGTCCGCTTCGGCGTCTTCCGCGGCGACGCGGTCGATTTGGCCGACCACGCCGGGCAGTTCAAGCCGGACCGGTCTGCATGGGTCCAGCTGGATCGCCGAGGACTTGAACACCTTAACCAATGAGCTGTTCCTCCTGCCCGCGCGCGATGACGACTTCCCCGGCTTCTTCCAGCCGGCGGATGATGCTGACGATCTTCTGCTGCGCCTCCTCGGCGTCGCGGATCCGCACCTGCCCCCTGATCTCCATCTCTTCGCGGATCATCTCCTGCATGCGTTTCGAGATGTTCTCGAAGATGAAATCCTGCACCTGCGGCTTGACGCCTTTGAGCGCGAGGACAAGGTCGTCGTTCGCAACTTCCTTGAGCACGCGCTGCATGGAGACACGGTTGAGCTTGATGATGTCTTCGAACAGGAACATCTTGCTCATGATCTCGTCCGCCAGCTCACGGTTCTGGGCGCCCAGACTCTCCAGGATAAAGCGTTCCGATCCGCGGTCGATCGCGTTCAGGATGTCGACCGCGGTGTTGATTCCGCCGACTTTGGTGTAGTCCGAGACGCCGAGGGTCGACAGTTTCTTCTCCAGCACCCGCTCGACTTCCTTGATGTGTTCCGGGCTGGTCTTGCCCATGCGGGCGATCCGTGCGACGACGGAGGCCTGTATTTCAGGGGGAAGCGCGCTCAGGATCGGCGCGGCCTGCCGGGACTCCAGGTAGGACAGGATCAGGGCGATCGTCTGCGGCTGCTCATGCTGGATGATGTTGAGCAGCTGGCTCGGATCGAGCCGCCGGGCAAAGTCGAACGGGCGGACCTGGAGGGTCGAGGTGAGTTTGCCGATCAGCTCATAGGCGCGCTGCTGCCCGATCGCCTTGTTGAGGATTTCCATGGCATAGTCGATGCCGCCGTCCATGATGTAGTTCTGGGCGATGTAAGCCTCGTGGAACTCCTTGATGACGTCGCACTGGGTCTTGTTGTCGATCTTCCGCACATTGGCGATTTCCAGCGTCAGCTGTTCGATTTCCTCATCATTGAGCTGCTGGAACACCTTGGCGGATTTCTCCTTGCCAAGCGCGATGAGCAGGATGGCTGCCTTTTCCCTTGATGAGCGGGTTGCGATCGCATATGCCATTTCGCCACTCACCTCGTTTCTTCGGCCAGCCAGGTACGCAGGATGTTGGCGACCAGTTCGGGATTGGACTCGATATATTGCTCCAGCGCCTGCTTCTCCGCGTCAGCCTCCATCCTCGGAACCGCCGGCGCGAGGGTCTCGATGGCCTGGCTCAACGCACCGGCCTTGATTGCGCGCAGAGCCTGCCCTGCGGCGTCCGCCGGCAGAGGTTCGAGGATTTCCCGGGCGTCCCGGTTTTTCCCGCGCAGGACACGGAGCAGGAGGATGAGCGCGAACACCGCGACCAGAATGCCGGCCCCCAGCTTGAGCAGGAACTGCGTCCGTTCCCACTGGGCCATTTTTTGCGTGACCTGGTTGTACTCGTCCCAGGTGTTGTCCATCTGTTCCGCCCCGTTGAACGGCAGGGTCTCGACCGTGATGGTTTCCGCTGAGACCCCGATCGCGGAGGAAACGAGGTTGCGGACGTTCTCGGTATAGTCCGCTGCGGCGACATCGCGGCTGTCCAGCAGCACGGAAACGCTCATCGACTTGATCGTGCCCTTGGCCTTGACCAGGCTCTCCTTGATGGTGTTGATCTCGTAGACGATCTGTTCCGAGTTCTTCTCGTACGTTGCGTCGCCGTCCTCCGAGTCGGATTCATAGGTGACGGAAGAACCGTTCTCGGCAGTTCCGGGGATCCCTTCCGCGGCCTTGTCCCCATAGGCGATCTCGCGCAGGGAGTCGATGCTTGCGACGATGCCTTCGCTCGATCCCTCGGCGGGCTCGAAGCGGATGCTCTCCACAGTGGACTCATCGAAATCCAGGGCTACATTCACTTCCGCCAGCACCTTGCCTACGCCGAACACCGGCTGCAGCAGGTTGAGCACCTGGTTCTGGAGCCGCCGGCTGACGTCCTGCTCCAGTTTCTGGCGGTCGCCCGCGAGAGTCTCCGCGGAGCCGGTGTCGGCGCTCAGGACGTTCATGTTGCTGTCGATGATGCTGATATGTTCTTCCGTCAGGTCCGGGACGCTGTTGAGCACCAGCTTGGCGATCGCCTGAACGTTTCCGGCGCTCAGTTCCTCGCCGGACCGGATGGTGAGCAGGACGGCGGCGGTCGCCGCGGTCGCCTGGTCTTCGATCAGGAAAACGCTTTTCTCTGGCAGGGTCAGCGAGACCACCGCGTCCTGGATGCTGTCGAATGTCTTGATCGCATTCTGCAGGTCCTGCTGGAGCTGGTAACGGCGGTACACGGCCTTGTCGTCTTCGGTGACCCCGAAGCCGGTCCCTTTGTCCAGGATGTCGAGATTGCGCTCATTTTTCGGCAGTCCCGCCGCGGCAAGCTCCATCCGCACCGAGTCGATGGAGTCTTCGGGTATCAGGACGGTGTCGCTGCCGTCGGCTTTGGCGTCGACCCCCATCTCCTCGAGCTGGGCCAGAATCTGGCCGGCCTCGCTGGCGGACAGGTTGGTGTACAGCACGCCGTACGTCGTGATGTTGAGCAGCCAGACGGAGAAGAACGAGACCACCAGAATGACGATGCCAAGAACAATGATCAGCCGGCGTTTCTTCGGATCGCGCGCTTTCCACCAGTCGCGGATCTTTCCGAATACATTCCCGACAAGTCCAAGGGATTCAGTCAGTGACGATGCTTTCATCCCGTATCCACCATTTCACGCAAGATTGGCAAATGCCTGCCGCCGTCTCGAGTCCGGGAATGCAAGGGGCTGATCAGATCTGCATGCGCATCACTTCGTTGTATGCGTCGAGGACTTTGTTGCGGATTTGGAGAGTGAGCTGCAGGGCGACTTCCGCCTTCTCACTGGCCAGTACGACCGAATGGATGCTGTCGGACTCTCCGGTCAGGAGCGACGCCGCCTGGCGCTGCGCATCGTCTTCCGCGGAGGCGGTCTGTTCCAGCAGACCGTTCAGCATATCGGAGAAAGGCGAGGACTCGGCAGTCTTTGCGGACGTGGCCGAATTCTGCGCATACAGGCTCTGGAGACGTTGGGTGGCCAGGGA
>JAGOFF010000157.1 GCA_017997315.1 Clostridia bacterium | reverse complement strand
GGGCATGTGGAAGTTCGCCGTGGGCCCGCCGATATCGTGGATGTATCCTTTGAAGTCCGGATCCGATACGATTTTTTCGGCTTCGGCCAGAATGGATCCCGGGCTGCGGTTCTGAACCACCCGGCCTTGATGGAAAGTGATCGCGCAGAAATTGCATCCCCCGAAACATCCCCGATGCGCGGTGATGCTTCGCGACACCTCCTCAATGGAGGGCACGCCGCCCAGCGCGTCGTACATCGGATGCGCCCGCCGCTCGAATGGAAAGGTGTACAGCCGGTCGAGCTCTTTCTGCCGCAGCGCGCGCGCAGGCGGATTCTGGATCACATAGCGGACGCCATGGCGCTGCAGCAAGGTCCGGCCGTGCACGGCGTCCTGCTCGAGATACTGGATCCGGAACGCGTCCGCGTAGGCCCTGCGGTCGTCGCGGACCGTTTCGTACGGAGGCAGGAGCACATGCCGGCCGTCGTCCGGAAAAGGTCGTGCAAACGTCGGCTGGAAATTATCGTTCAGGGATCCGGCCGTCTCGAGAAAGCCACGGAGACGTTCCGGCATGCGTTCCGATGCGGCCATCACACAGGTTCCGGGAACCGTCTGGATACCGGATACCCCGACTCCCTTGTCCAGCAGCGCGGCGATGGAAAGCAGGGCACGTTCGCCCATTCCATAGACCAGGATGTCCGCGCGGCTGTCCTGCAGGATGCTGCGGCGCACCGCGTCGTCCCAGTAGTCGTAGTGCGCGAACCGGCGCAGGCTGGACTCGACGCCGCCGATGATCAGCGGAATGTCGCCGAACTGTTCACGGACCAGGTTGCAGTATCGGATGGTCACCCGGTCGGGGCGCCGCCCCGCCTTGCCCCCCGGTGAATACCGGTCCCCGGAACGCGGTTTCCGGGCGGCGGTGTAATTGTCGACCATGGAATCCACGACACCGGACGAGACCAGGACGCCAAGCCGCGGCCGGCCCATGGACTGCAGACACTCCGTGTCCGATACGTCTGGCTGGGCGACGATCCCGACCCGGTATCCTTCCGCCTCGAGCAGCCGGGTCAGCAGTGCCGTCCCGAAAGATGGATGGTCGACGTATGCGTCCGCGGACAGGAACAGGAAATCCAGCGTTTCCCAGCCGCGTTCCCGCATCCCTTCCCGGTTGACCGGCAGAAACGGCACGGATCAGGAATCCTCGTTCCCGGCGGACTGGATCTCCATCCATCGCTGCCGGGTGATGATGACCTTGCGCGGCTTGCTGCCTTCGAAAGGACCGACGTATCCGGCTTCCTGCATGCGGTCGATCAACCTCGCCGCGCGCGGATACCCCACGTTCATCCTGCGCTGCAGCAGCGACACGGAGGCGTACCCCGCCTCGATGACGATCTCCACAGCGGCCGGCAGCAGTTCATCCGCATCCTGGGTCTCGCGGCCGGTGCCCGCGACCGGCGTCGCGACGATCGCTTCCGCGGTGGCCGTATCGTATCCTTCCCTGTTCTGGGCTTTCAAGTAGGCGATGACCGTTTCGACCTCGGCGTCGGTCACCATGGCTCCCTGTCCGCGGATCGGTTTGGGCGAACTCTGCGGGAAATACAGCATATCGCCTTTGCCGAGCAGTTTTTCAGCGCCGGCCATGTCGAGGATGGTGCGCGAATCGACCTGGGAGGCGACCGCAAACGCGATGCGGGAGGGGATGTTGGCCTTGATGACGCCCGTGATGACATCGACGGACGGGCGCTGCGTCGCGATGACGAGATGGATGCCGGCGGCCCGCGCCATGGCGGTCAGGCGGGCGATGGCATCCTCGACTTCGGTCGGGGATGTCGCCATCAGGTCCGCAAGCTCGTCGATGACGATCAGGATGAGCGGCATCGGATCGTACCCTTCGTCCGGCGCTGCCGCATTGTACGCTGTGATGTCCCGGACCGCGCGTTCAGAGAACTTGCGGTACCGGTTGTTCATCTCATTGACCGCCCATATGAGCGCAAACGAGGCTTTCTTGGGATCCGTGACCACCGGGACCAGCAGATGCGGAATCCCGTTGTACATGCTGAGTTCGACGACTTTCGGATCGATCAGGATCAATTTGACCTCATCCGGATGCGCTCGGAAGAGAACGCTCATCAGCAAGGCGTTGATGCAGACGGACTTTCCGGAACCGGTGGCTCCCGCGATCATGAGGTGCGGCATGCGCGTGATGTCGCACAGGATCGGCTGTCCGGCAATGTCGCGTCCGAGGACCGCGGACAGGCGGGACGGGAACTGGCGGTACTCCTGCGATTCGATGAGTCCGCGGAGTGCGACCGGGGCGGTTTCCTTGTTCGGGATCTCGACGCCGATCGCGGACTTTCCGGGAATCGGAGCCTCGATCCGGACTCCGACGGCGGCCAGGCTGAGCGCGATGTCGTCCGACAGGCTGACGATGCGGCTGACTTTGATCCCCGGTCCGGGAATGAGTTCGAAGCGGGTGATGGAGGGTCCGCTGGTGATGTTGCTGACCTTGGCGGCGATTCCGAAGCTCGCCAGGGTCTCCTCGAGCTTGCGGCCGAGGCTGTTGACCGTGATCGCATTGGCCACGGCGTTGCTTGCACGCCCCGGCTGCAGGAGGGTCGACGGCGGTGGCGTATAGGGTACAGGCGGTGATGCGTCCGGACCTGCGGTGACATCCTCGGCGTCCTCGGCATCCCCTCCGGTCGCCAAGTCCGCTCCCGCCTTGCCTGAAGCCTTGCGGCCGGTCTTCTTCGACGGCAACCCGATGTGCACGATACCGGCCGGCAGGACGGTCGGTTCTCCGCTCCCTTCGCCCGCATCCTCTCCGCCATCCGGTCCGGACTCCGGTTCCGGCTCTCCGGGAGGCGTCCCCCGCAGATCCTCCGGCTTCCGTTTTCTTGGAGGGCGGACCTCCTCGACGGTCTCCCCCGCCGTCTCATCCGGTTCGGCAGACTCGGGAATCCAGACGGAAATGTCCGGCGGGGATTCATCGATCCGGTGGTCGTATTCCGGCTCGACGGCTTCCGCGGAATCCGGCGCCGAAAAATGCGCATCCGCCGGAACGGTTTCCTGCGCGGCCCGCTCACGCAAGGTCCGCACGCGCTCGCGAAGCGCGTCGTTCATACGGCTGCCGGTTTCCTGGATTGCGCTTTTCGCGGTGCCTGCCGCCTTGCGGAGAGATACGTCGAAGATCAGGATGACCTGGATCACCATGACCGAGATCAGCAGCAACGGGGCTCCCACACGGCCGCCGATCGCATACAGGGCCGTAGCGACAAGCCCGCCGGCCACTCCGCCCGAAAGTGCGCCGCCCAGCGCCGGGAAGCGGGACGCGTCCGTGCCGGTGCGCCACAAGGTGAGGATCGCCTCCCATGCGGGGTGTTCCGATCCGTCAACCAGCGAGCGGAACGCGGTCTGGTCGATGGTGAAGATATGGAACAGTGCCGCCAGACAGACCACGCAGATCAACGTATACGTATAACGCTGCCGTCGGATCGCGCTTCGTTTCTCCCGGAACGACTCGGCGGCCAGATAGACGAAAAACACAGGTACCCCGTAGGAAACAACCCCGATGGCTCCCCGGAACAGACCGGTGGCGGCCTTACCGAGCCATCCGGTCAGATCCGGCGGGAAGTAGAAGGCGAACGCCAGCAGCAAAGCGACCGCCAGATAGACGATCCCGGAGATTTCCCGGTTTTTATCCTCCTTGCGGCGTGTCACAGGACCGCCTCCCTGGCGTCGGCGGACTCTCCGGCCAGCATCTGGATTCCGATGATGGTTTTCGCATCGCAGATCCTTCCGTCACGGATCATCGCAAGGCAGTCGGCCAGGTCGACCAGCAGCGGCTCGACATGCTCCCCTTCATCCGGCTGGCTTTCGCCCGGGAGCACGCCTTCCGCGCGGAACACATGGAGGATCTCGCTGCAGTAGCCGGGCGTCGGATAGAACCGCGTCAGCGGACGGGCGGAGTTGGCGCGGTAACCGGTCTCTTCCCGCAGTTCACGGATCGCGCACTGTGCGGGATCCTCGCCGGATTCCAGCTTCCCGGCCGGGATTTCGAGCATTTCCTGTTCGGCGGCTTTCCGGTACTGCCGGACCATGACCACCCGCCCCGTTCCGTCCGTCGCCACGATCGCGGCCCCGCCGCCGTGGCGCACGATCTCGCGCCGCCCGACCGCACCGTCGGGCAGCAGGACAGCGAGTTCCTCGACCTGGACCACCCGGCCGACAAACCGGACTTCGGTCCGGAGAGTCTCTTCCTTCGTCAAAAAGCGCCCTCCTTCCCGGCGGACTGCCGGCCTTCCCGGATGCTTGCGACCGCCAGGGCGTCGCATCGGTTGTTTTTCTCATTGTCCGCATGTCCCGCCACCTTGATCCACTCGATCCGGTGGACGGCGGCAAGACGGTCCAGCTCCTCCCACAGGTCCTGGTTGCTGACCGGGTCCCTCGAGGCGTTCTTCCACCCGTTCTTTTTCCAGTTCACCAGCCAGCCGCGCGTAAAGGCGGAAACCAGATAGGCACTGTCGCTGTACAGCCGGACGTCACATGGACGTTTGAGGCGGCGCAGCGCTTCGATGGCTGCGGTCAGTTCCATCCGGTTGTTCGTGGTCGAGGGTTCGAAGCCCGTGATCTCGCGCTCCTTGCCGGCGGCCACCAGGATCGCGGCCCAGCCTCCCGGTCCCGGATTTCCGGAACAGGCGCCGTCCGTGTACACGTCCACACTCCAGCGGGCGCTGTCCCGCCCATCGGCCGTCTCAGGCATCGCGGCCGGCCATCTTTCCGGTCTTTTCCATCGCCGCGGCGACCGCTTCGATCACCGTGGAACGGAATGCGCCCCGCTCCAGCGCCCGGATCCCCTCGATCGTGGTTCCGCCGGGCGAACAGACCTGATCCTTGAGAACGCCCGGATGGAGGCCGGAATCCAGGCAGAGCTTGCCGGAGCCCATCACGGTGGCCGCCGCGGCCCGCAGCGCGATGTCCCGCGGGAGTCCGGACAGCACCCCGCCGTCCGCGAGCGCCTCGATGAAAAGCATCGTCCAGGCAGGTCCGGTGCTCGCGACCGCGCCAAGGATATCCACGGACTTCTCGTCGCATTCGATCACGATCCCGCAGGCTTCCAGCAGCGAAACCACCGACCTGCGTCCCTCTTCGTCCACCTTGTCGAAACAGACCGCGCTGACCCCCGCGCCGACCAGTGCCGGCGTATTGGGCATGACGCGCGCAATTCCGATATCGGGACCCGCGATGGAACGGATCCGGGCCACGTGGACTCCCGCCGCGACCACGATGAGAACGGCGTCCTGCGGAACCGCTCCGGCAAGGGGGAGCATCGCTTCGGAGAAAACCTGGGGTTTGACGACGACCATGACATGGGTCGCCCCCATCACGGCATCCGCCGGCGTTTCCGCCAGACCGGCTCCGCATCGCGCCGCCAAAGCCCGCGCCTTGGTGACGTCGATATCGTAGACGCACAGGTCGGCCGGATCCAACCGCCCGCTTTTCACCATGCCGTCCACCAGTGCCTGTCCCATGTTTCCGGTGCCGATCACCGCAAGCTTCATCCTGTCTCCTCCTCGGGTCCGTTCCGGACCGCAGTCCGTGCCGGACTGCAATCCGCGACGGACCGTACCATACAAAGAATACCATCGCAGCGGACCGGTGTACAAATCAGGCGGCCAACGCCGTACATCTCGTTACGGACGGCCGCCGATCCGGCGGACACCGCAAAACCGGGCGCGTGGCCGGAAACCCCGCACCCGAGTCCATCCGGAAGACCTCCCGCGACATCCTGTCCGGATCCTCCGAAGC
>JAGOFF010000156.1 GCA_017997315.1 Clostridia bacterium | reverse complement strand
GCGCATGGCCGGCCAGCCGGTCGAGGCGTATCGCCTGCTGAACGCGATGGCCGACATCCTCACCGGGATCCCCGGAGAGGCACGAGCCGCAGGGATCGCGCTGTCCGCCGCGGAGATGCTGGCCGAAAAGGACTCGCTGATCGCAGCGAACCGGTGGCATCTGTGCGAATCCCACCGCATCGCAGCCGAGGAACCCTGGCAAGTGCGGGATTATGCATCCTGCCTTCCCCTGTATGAAGCCATCTATACGCTCGACCCGGCGTACTATACCGGGTACTGCGCGTTCCGGCTGGGACTGTGTTACGAGCAGATCGGGGCGACCGCCAAGGCGCTCGAGTGCTACCGGACCGTCGAAGGGATCGGTCCCGCCAGTCCGCAGTACGCCGGAGCGCTCGCACGAATCCAGGCGCTGGGCTGACGCGACCGATCATTTCCATAAAACCGACATCCAAGGAGGGAATCCATGAGATACATCAGCACACGCGGGGGTGACTTCTCCTGCACCGCTTCCCAGGCCATCCTGCAGGGCATCGCTCCCAACGGCGGTCTGCTGGTTCCGGACCATCTGCCGCAGTTGTCCGAGGAAGACATCCTCAGCCTGCGGGATCTCGATTATCAGGCCCGCGCGGTGCGCATCCTGTCGGAGTTCCTGGACGATTACACATCCGAGGAGATCCGCGAGAGCGTCGCCGAAGCGTACGACGAGCTCAAGTTCGGGGAGAATCCCGCGCCGCTGGTCCGGCTCAACAAGTACAACGCAGCGGAGTACATGCTCGAGCTCTGGCACGGACCGACCGCCGCGTTCAAGGATATGGCGCTCCAGCTCCTGCCCCGCCTGATGACCGCAGCTTCGCGCAAGAACGGGGACGGCCGGCGGATCTGCGTGTTGACCGCCACGTCGGGGGACACTGGAAAAGCAGCCCTCGAGGGATTCAAGGATGTCGAAGGCACCTCGGTGGCGGTGTTCTATCCCTGCGATGGCGTCAGCGAGACCCAGCGTCTCCAGATGGTGACCCAGGAAGGCGGCAACGTCGAAGTGTTCGGCGTGCGCGGCAACTTCGACGATACGCAGGCCGGAGTCAAACAGATCTTTACCGATCCGGAGGTGTCCGCCCGTCTGGACGCCGCCGGAGTGGCGCTCTCCTCCGCGAACTCGATCAACTGGGGACGTCTGGTCCCCCAGATCGTGTATTACTTCTCCGCGTATGCGGACATGCTCAAGGCGGAGTACATCGAGCCCGGGGAGAAAGTGAATTTTGTCGTACCGACCGGAAATTTCGGGAACATCCTCGCGGCCTGGTATGCAGCCGACATGGGTTTGCCCGTGCACAAGCTGATTTGCGCCTCCAACCGCAACAAGGTCCTGTCGGACTTCATCCGGAACGGAGTGTACGACCGGCGGCGCGAGTTCTTCAAGACCTTGTCGCCCTCGATGGACATCCTGGTGTCGAGCAATCTGGAGCGGCTGCTGTTTGAGGTCTCCGGACGCAACGCGGCTCTCGTTGCGGGCTGGATGGAATCCCTCGCAGGCACCGGAAGCTATTCCGTAGAACCCGCCCATCTCCGCCGGATCCAGGAAAAGCTGGTCGGAGGATTCTGTGACGATCCGGGAACGCTCCGTACCATCCGCGAACTCTACGACCGGACCGATCACCTCGTCGACACCCACACCGCCGTCGGCTTCAACGTGTACGGGCGCTACCAGGCGCGGTCCGGCGATCCGGCGAAAACCGTGTTCGTATCGACCGCGAGTCCGTTCAAGTTCACCGACGCGGTCGCGGACGCGCTGTACGGCTCCGGGTACCGCAAGGGCAGGAGCAGCCGGACCCTGTTCGATGAGGTGTCGGCGGAGAGCGGCCTGCCCGTCCCGGAGGGTCTGGCCGGACTGGATTCCCGCCCGGTCCTGCACGATACGGTGATCGGACGCGAAGACATGCGGGATGCGGTGCTGCGTTTCCTCGGCCTGTAGTACCTGCAGTTCTCACAGTACATGGAAATGAAAAAGAGGCCGCTTCACTTTCCGTGAAGCGGCCTCCGTCATGCGTCAGGGGTAACCTGCCCGGGTTTACTGGCCGGCAACCGTCAGCGACTCGACCAGCAGGCTGGGCGATCCGATCCGGGAGGCGCCCGGGAACCCGAAGCGGAGGTCCGATCCGACCGCGAGCACTCCGGACATCAGGGAAAAGAACGTACCGGCCACCGTGATCTGGTCGACGGGACGGACCACATGACCGCCTTCCACAAGGAATCCGCCGGACAGCAGGGAGAAATCACCCGAGATGGTGTTGACCCCGGCATGCGTTCCGGACATTTCGGTGATGATCAAGCCGTCCCCCAGCCTCTTCACAAGTTCGTCGAACCCGGGAGTGCCCGGTACGATGTGGAGATTGGACGGAGCGACGCCTACCGGAGAAGCCGCGGATGCCCGTCCGGCGTTGGAGGTGGAGGAGACCCCCGCTTTTTTGGCGGTTTTCAGGTTGTGCAGCAGAGAGCGGAGGATGCCGTCCTCCACAAGCATCGTGCGCTGCGAAGGCGTGCCCTCGGCGTCGAACGCGCGCGGATGGACCGGGTGGAACGGGTCGTCCACAATCCGGACCGCAGGGGACGCGATGGCGGTTCCCTCCCGTCCCGCGAGCGGCGAGAGCCCTCTCTGGACCTGGTCGGCGGAGAACATCGGGGTGAACGCGTCCAGCAGCGTCGAGGCGGCCTCATACTGCAGGAGGATCCTGTAGCGGCCGGGCGGGACGGGAGCGGCCCCGAGCTTCGCCGCAGCCTTTTCGCAGGCTTCCGCGGCGACGGCCGCGATATCGTCCGAACCGCAGCGGAAAGCGTATGCGTCGCGGATCTCCTCCCCGCGCTTCGCGACCGGGTAGGCGAACAGGATGGAGTCCTCCGAACTCTCTTCGGCTGCCAATCCCCGGGTGTTGTGGATCGAGATCGTCCGCCGCGTGGTCTGCAGCTGGTTCTCCGCGGATTTGACGATCGGATCCCCGCTGTCCAGCACCAGGCGCTCCATCCGCATCGCCAATGCGATTTTTTCCGGCTCGTCCAGTCCGCACAGGGGATCGCCGGGGGCGGCAAGCGCAGGATACGTCTGCGGGGTCTGCATGGGATGCTCATCCCGGGTTTCGACGCTGCGCGCGTTGTCGAGCGCGTGCCGGACAAGCTCTTCCGGCTGGTCCATGGCTTCGGTATAGGCGTATCCGTTGCGTCCGTCCGCCTGGACGCGCAATCCGATGCCTGCGGTGCGGCTCACGGAGTACGTGTCGATCGCCTGATCCAGGACACCGACGGAAAAATTCACTTCTTCCTGACGATAGGTCTCCGCAGCGGTGCAGCCGTTGCGGAGCGCGATGTCGAACAGGGCGTTCCGGAATGCTTCGTAGTCCTTCACAGGGCCTCCCCCTTTCCTCCGACCGTGATCCGGCTGACCCGGATGCGCGGCTGCCCGATATCCACCGGGACCCCGCCGGACTGCGATCCGCAGATCCCCTGCGACATCCAGGCGGCCGGGCCGACGCGGTCGATCGCCATGAGGACTTCGCCGCCCTTGCCGATCAGGGTGGCGCCGCGGACCGGGCGGAGGATCCGGCCGCCCTTGACCCAATAGCCTTCGTCCACCGCAAAGTTGAACTCGCCGGTGATGGGGTTGACCGATCCGCCGCCCAGGGTCTTGGCGTACAGCCCGTCGCCCATGGTGGCGATCATCTCGTCCGGATCGTCCGTGCCGGGGGCGATGAAGGTGCTGGTCATGCGCGACGTCGGCGCGTACGTGTAGCTCTCGCGACGGCTGCTGCCGGTGGGGACCGCATCCATGCGGCGTCCGCCCGCGCGGTCGACCAGATAGGTTTTCAGGATGCCGTTCTCGATGAGGACATTCCGTTGGGCGGGACGTCCTTCGTCATCCATCCCGTGCAGGCTGCCCCAGGCACCGTCCAGCGTGCCGTCGTCGACGGCGGTCACGCAGGGTGCGGCGATCTGCAGGCCCATCTTGCCGCAGAACTCGGAGTTCCCCTTGGACACCGACGTGGCCTCAAGCGAGTGGCCGCAGGCCTCGTGGAAGATCACGCCGCCGAAACCGCCGTCGATGACGACCGGGAAAACCCCCGCGGGGCACTCCACAGCGTGCAGCGATGTGACCGCGGCCTCGGCCGCTTCGCGCCCGAACGCGGCGACGTCCATTCCCTCATAGACATCGAAACCCCGGCCGAATCCGGGACCGCGATGCCCCGTCTGGCTTCCCGAAGCATCCGAGGCGACCGCGACAACGGAGATCCGGGTATAGGGTCTGCGGGTGGAAGCCCACAGACCGTCGCTGTTGATCACCCACACGCGCTGGTCCCGGTCCATGTACCGGCAGTGGACCTGTGTGATCTCTCCGGAATATCCTTTGGCCGCGGTGTGCATGCCGCGCAGCAGCCGGATCCTGGCTTCGTTCGCGACGCCCGCGAACGCGGCTGCGGACGGATCCCCGTACGTGGTTTCGCGGAACGCCGGGATGCGGTGCCCGGACGACGAACCGGCCAGCGCCGCGGCTGCGGCCCGGGCGGTGGCTTCCAACGCGTCGGGAGAGGTGTCGGCGGTATAGGCGTACGCGCTGCGGGGCCCGTCCAGGACCTGGATCCCGACTCCGCGGACCCGCGTATAGGCGGCGTTCTCCACCTCGCCGTTGATCATGGCGATGCTCGTGCCCTCGGTGTCTTCGCAGAACAGTTCCGCGAAATCGCCGCCGGTGGACAGAGCGGCTTCCAGGGTCTTGACGGCGGTCATCCGGTCTATCAAGTCACAGGACCCCTTTCATGTTTTATTTCACTCATTGTAACCGTAACCGGTCCGCGGCGGCAACGGAAGCGGCGAGGGAACGAGAGACGGAAGAAAAGCGGGGGCTTGCGTCGATGACGGACCGGTTCAATAAACCTTCTGGACCGTGCGGGAGATCGCGTTGATGGTGCCGATGTCCAATCCGCCGGCCCCGAACGTGCTGTCAAACATGACAAACGCGGATCCATTGACCTCGGCGACGCGGAAGTCCGCGACGACGACCCATCCGATCCCCTCGAAGAACACTTCGTTCCAGGCGTGGTAGCCCTGCGGCACATTCCCCATCACCAGTTTGGTCGGAATCCCCTGGGACCGGAGCATGGATGCCATGATCGCCGCGTAGTCGAAACAGATCCCGGTGCGCGTGCTCATGATGTTCTCGATGTCCGGGGTGTAGGTCGTGACCGATCCGGAGGTGATCTGGGAAGCGAGAGCGGTGTTGTACGTGATATGGGACGTGACCCATCCGTAGACCGCCGAAACCTTGCCGTCGGTCGTGGAGATCCCGGAGCACAGCGAATTCGCGGTCTGGACCGCGGACGAACCCGAACCGAAGTTCATCATCACGCTCGCCGCGGTGTAGGGGCTGAGCCAGCTGCCGAGGCCCACGCTGAACGCCTGGTTCAGAAGCGGGAGGTAGGTCGATCCGCCGACGTTCTCGAGCAGCATGACCGTATAGTCGCCGGAGCCGCCGTTGCAGGGTACCCCGAGCCATTGGCCGGGGGCGATGTTGTACTGGAACGAGGATCCGGCGGGAGTTGTGACGTAGGCTTTGCTGCCGGCGGCGACCCCGTCCATGCGGACCAGGATGACTCCGCTGGCGGACTGGTCCATGCTGACCTGCGCGCGGCCGTCCGACGAAGCGGCGCTGGCGGATGCGCCGGAATAGGCGTTGTTGAAGGTTACGCCGTAGTGCGTGTACGGAAACGACCCCGTCGCAGGCTGGGTGGGGGCGGCGGTCTGGGGC
>JAGOFF010000155.1 GCA_017997315.1 Clostridia bacterium | reverse complement strand
GTGGCGGTCACGGTCGAGGCGGTCGCGCAGGGTACGCGGATGTCCGAGGGTGTAACGGCCGGCCAGGACACCCCCCAGGCGCACAAGATCGCGCTCGTCGACATCCCCCTGGGCGGGGCGGTCGTCCGGTATGGCGTGACCATCGGCTACGCCGTCCGGGCGATCCGGGCCGGAGACTGGGTATCCGAGGGCATGCTGGACCTGCCGGAGCCTCCGGATGTGGACCGGATGACGTTTGGTACCAACCTGGTCCGGGACCTGCCGGAAGCCCCGGTCCGGACCTTCCTGGGCTACCGGAATCCCCGGGGCGGGTACGCCGGCACACGAAACATCCTGGCGATCAGCACGACGGTCCAGTGCGTCACGGGCGTGCTGAACGTGGCGGTCGAGAAAATGAGGCGTGAGCTGCTTCCCCGGTATCCCCACGTCGACGGTATCCTGCCGATCAACCACGCCTACGGCTGCGGAGTGGCGATCGACGCGCCGGAGGCGGTGGTCCCGATCCGTGCGCTGCGGAACCTTGCCTGGAATCCCAACTTCGGCGGCGAACTCATGGTGGTCTCGCTGGGCTGTGAAAAACTGACGGCGGACAGGCTGCTGGACGCGGCGGAGAATCGACCGGAAAACATCGTCAACCTCCAGGACCATCCCGGTTTCGAGGCCATGCTCCAGGCTTTGATGGAGATGGCCGACCGCAAGCTGCAGCGGCTCGAGGAGCGCCGGCGCGAGGTCCTGCCCCTGTCGGACCTCTGCATCGGCATGCAGTGCGGCGGGAGCGACGCATTCTCCGGCATCACGGCAAATCCCGCGGCCGGATATGCCTCCGACCTGCTGGTACAGGGCGGCGCGACCGTCCTCTTTTCCGAGGTGACCGAAGTCCGCGACGGCGTCCACCTGCTGGCGGAACGCTGCGTCGACGAGACCGTCGGACGGAAGCTGGCCGCCGAGATGAAGTGGTACGACAACTACCTCGAGGCGGGCCATGTCGACCGAAGCGCCAACCCGACGCCCGGCAACAAGGCGGGCGGCCTGTCGAACATCGTCGAGAAAGCCATGGGATCCATCGCCAAATCCGGTACCGCCCCGATCGTCGAGGTGCTGTCGCCCGGCGAACGTCCCTCGCGGCAGGGACTGATCTTCGCCGCGACACCGGCCAGCGACATCGTCTGCGGACCGATGCAGCTTGCTTCCGGCATCACACTGCAGGTGTTCATGACCGGGCGCGGGACCCCTTACGGACTGGCGGCGGCACCGGTAATCAAAGTCTCCTCGCGCACGAACCTCAAGGATCTGTGGAGCGACCTGATCGACCTCAATGCCGGTACGATCGCCACCGGCGCAGCGACGATTCCCGAAGTCGGAACCGAATTGTTCCACCTGATCCTCGATGTGGCCAGCGGGCGTAGACAGACCTTTGCGGAGCGCTATCGCCTGCACAACGACTTGTGCATTTTCAATCCGGCACCCATTACCTGAACGCGTCGGCGCACATTTCTTGCGGACACGAAAAAAACTGCTACAATAAAGACAAATTGCATATTCCGGGGCAGGGTGAAATTCCCGACCGGCGGTGACTCCTCCCCACGGAGGACAGCCCGCGACCTGGACCGCCCATCGGTGCGGAACAGTTGATCAGGTGAAATTCCTGGGCCGACAGTACAGTCTGGATGGAAGGAATGCGGCTTTCATAAGCTTGAGTTCTCTTTACGATGTGCCCCTGTGTATGCGGAGGTGCATTTTTTATTGCAGGAGGGTCCTATGAGAGCTGATTTTGTGAACACGCGGAGACTGACCACGCTCGCGATGCTGGCTGCATTGTCGATCGTCTTTGTCTGGCTGATCCACTTCCCGATCTTTCCGGCCGCGCCGTATCTGGAATACGATCCGGCGGACATTCCGATCATGATCGGGACATTCGCGTTCGGGCCGCTGGCGGGCCTGCTGATCACCGTGGTCGCGTCCGTGATCCAGGGGCTGACCGTCAGCTCCGGCAGCGGGCTCTACGGGATCATCATGCACATCGTGGCGACCGGCACGTTCGTGCTGGTGGCGGGCAACCTCTACCGGATCCGCAAGACCCGCGCACGGGCGGCGGTGGCGCTGGTCTGCGGCGTCCTCGCAATGGCGGCGGTAATGGCGGTCGCGAACCTCATCGTGACGCCCCTGTTCACAGGGATGCCGGTGTCGGCTGTAAAGAATCTGCTTCTGCCGATCATCATCCCGTTCAACCTGATCAAGGCAGGGGCCAACGCCGCCATCACTTTCGTGCTGTACAAGTCGGTGTCCCGCTTCATCAAGGGGCGCGCGCACGACGAGGAAGTCGTTGCCCGGTAGGATCCGGCGACCCATCCCGGCGCTCATGGGGTAGAATGGACAGGATCCGGCACATCGCCGGACGGGGAGGGTTGCCTATGGAACCTCGCTTTTCCTTCTATACCCCCGCGGATTTTGGCCGCGTGTACCATTTCCTCCGCCGGGATGCCGGCCATGACTTCTGGGCATATGATCGCGTACGGTTCCAGTTCTGCCTCGCGCTGCATCCGGATTTCATCGTGACGCACGGGGGATACGAACGGACCTGCGGTCTTTGGCAGGACGATGCAGGCATCGTGTCGATGGTCCTGACCGAGGGCGGCACCCGGTGGGAAGAGACCTTTTTCGGATTCCGGTCCGAACAGGACCGGACCGAAGCGCTGTTTGGCCGGATGTGTGATTTCGCGGAGAGGTTCACCTCCCGGGTGTCCGACGACCGGAAGAGCAACCGGTACCGGCTGTGCGTGGCCGACGACGACCAAGTCCTGCCGGATTTTCTCACCCGGCGCGGGTACGAGAAGTCCGCTCATACCGAGCGGATCATGATCAAACCGTATCCCGAGCAGCCTGAAGAGGTCATCCTCCCGCCCGGTTTGACGATCCGCGACGCGCGCACGGTGCCGGCGTTTTTCACCGCGTTGGCGCACAACCATTCGTTCCGGTACAACCAGGACGACGGGGGCGCGCTCCGGGGGTTCGAGAAAATCCGCACGATGCCGGACTACCGGCCTGAACTGGACCTCGTGCTTTTCGATCCGGACGGGCAGCCCGCCGGACTCTCGAACTTCTGGATCAACGAACACTCCGGGCTGGCGAGTCTGGAGCCGATGGGCACGGTCTGGTGGTACCGGCGGATGGGATTGGGCAAGGCGCTCATCACGGAGGGAATCAACCGGACGCGCGCGTACGGCTGCACCGGATTGATCGGAGGTGACCAGCCGTTCTACTGGGCGCTCGGATTCGAACCGAAGCGGACGTTCACTTTCTGGTCCTGGCGATCCGACAACGTCAAAGCGTAAGGAGACACCTCATGGATTTTTCGTCCTGCATCAAGGAGTCATTTACCGTAATCGGTCTTGAAGGTTCCACCCGGGATGGGGGTGGATTCATCCAGGCGTTGTGGAAAGAGGCCAACGCGCGGTTTGCGGAGGTGTCCGCACTGGCCGCGCGGAACGAGCAGGGAGACATGCTGGGAATCTGGGGCGCCATGTCGGACTTTTCCCGGTCCTTCCTCCCCTGGGAGGACGGATTCACCAAGGGATTGTACTTGGCGGGCATCGAGACCTCTGCGGACGCCGAGGCCCCCACGGGGTGGACCCGGTGGACGGTCCCGGGATTCGAATACCTGACGTGCCGGGACGAGGGTCCCGACACGTTCGCCGCAGGTTTGGAACAACTCCGCGATCGCAGGCTCCCGCTCGCGGGCGCGGTCCATGAATTTACCTGTCCGGAAGACGGGCAGCGCTATCTGTACTTCCCGATCCGCCGGCTATAGTCCCGGCGGGATCCGACGGGCGCGCCGCAGCCGCGGCCGCCCGCCGTTTGATCGTCACATAACCCATGGCCGCCGCGGAGAATGCGCTCAAGCCGTCGACGATGAAGTCCTCCATCGTGTCCGCGAGCGCCGCGCGTCCGATCAGTTCCGTCCCGTCCGCAAGCCGGAATTTCTGCATGTTGAGTGACATCAGGCCGTCCGCGAGAAACTCGTAGATCTCCCACACGCAGCCTACCGCCAGTGCAAAACAGAAGGAAAACACCGCGACGAACATCGGGCTGAGCCGGATCCGGACCCGGTCCGCTTCGTTGAGCAGATCAACGAGCGTGAATCCGACCAGTCCGAGCATCACCCCGCTGAATGCGTGGAGCAGCGTGTCCCAGTGCGGGATCAGGTAGAAGAAGTCCTGGACTTCCCCGAGATAGATCGCGCAGAACAGAAACACCGCGTACAGGATCTCCATGGCGTCCGGAATATCGATCCGCTTGTGACGCTCGATCCAGCCGGGCAGCGACATCACGACGAGTCCGAGCAGGCACTGAAGCAGCATGAGCACATAGTCGCTCTTGACCTTGGTGAACTCTTCCGTGGTTTCGGACGGCGCGAGTATGATGCGGACAATCGTAAAGACGACCGAAACCGCCAGTACCGCGAACAGGATCCAATTGGTGATCTTTTTCCACTGGCCGATACGCATTTCCGGTCAACCTTCCTCTTTCCCGTTTTCTTCGTTCCCGTCGACGTTTTCCGTTCCGTCTCGGGCTGCCGGACCGCCCCCGCCCTCCGGGGCCGGTTTATTTCGGATCCGGAGCGCGAGAAGCGCGCCTCCCAGCGCGATGAACACCGAGATGAACTGCGAGGTGGACAGCTGGAGAACCGTCCCGCGCGGGTCGTCCCGCAGGAACTCGATCAGAAAGCGTCCGATTCCGTACAGCAGCAGATACGTCGCGGCGACCGTCCCGGCGCGCGGCCTGCGGCGGGCGAGCAGGAGCAGCACGGCCGTGATCGCAAAATCCCCTGCCGCGGACAGCAGTTGCGTCGGATAAAGTGCGATCCCGTTGGGAGCGTAATCCGAATGGGAAAAGACGATATGGCACCAGCTGTCCGTCTCCCGGCCGTAGCAGCAGCCCGCCAGGAAGCATCCGATCCGCCCGAATCCCTGCGCCAGCGAGACGGACGGGATGAGAAGATCGAAATACGCTGTGAACGGGGCTTTCTTCCTGCGGCAGTACAGCCAGGCCGCCGGTACGCCCGCGAGAATCCCGCCGTACACCACCAGCCCGTTGCCCAGGTCCAGCAGAAGCGACGGGTCCGCGACGATCTCGCGGAAATTTACGATGTAGAACAGCAGTTTGGCGCCGACCAGACCGGCCGCCAGGCTGATAAAAATGATCCGCCACGTTGTTTCGCGATCCAGTCCGTGCCGCGGCGCGCGTGCGTCCGCCAGCCAGATCGCCGCCAGGATGCCGAGCCCGATCATCAGCCCGTAGCCGTGTATTGTGACCGGACCGATCCTGAGCAGGTCGTTGTACATCCGCTAAAGTCCCCCGTCGTGGCGTTCCTCATCCACTTTACCACGTCATGCGCAATTTCCGGACAACGTGTAGTACGCTGTTGGAAAAGGACGGGACATGCCCGCCCGCGGCGAAACGGAGATCGACCATGAAGAACATCCTGTGTTACGGAGACTCGAACACGTTCGGCTGGGATCCGGACATGACCGCACGGCTGGACCGGGATTCCCGGTGGCCGGGAGTGATGCGCGCCCGGCTGGGCGACGGGTACCATATCGTCGAGGAGGGACTCCCCGGCCGCACGACCGTGTGGGCGGATTCCACCATGGGCCTGATGAGCGGGGTGGACTATCTGTACCCCTGCCTGTTCTCGCACCAGCCGCTGGACCTGGTGGTCCTGATGCTCGGGACCAACGACACCAAGCCGATGTTCGGCGCGACCCCGGTCGACATCGCCCGGGGCATGGAGCAGGTGATCCTC
>JAGOFF010000154.1 GCA_017997315.1 Clostridia bacterium | reverse complement strand
GATGTGTATTCTTACCATAATACCGTTTCCCATTTATGTCAATCCTTTATTTCTCTTTTCACAATTTTTCCGATCTACCAATCGATTGTTTGTACTCTTTGCACAATGCGAGCCTGCAAAGGGACTCTCCGCAGGCTCGTTACTACGATTTGATGAGAAGGAGACACCGGAAATCCGGAACAGCCACCGTGTACCGTCACCCTGTCCGGGATCGCTCCAAGCTCCGACTTCGCAGGTGGTGTGAAACCGGCAGGATCGTTGTGATGGCACCGAATGTGTCAGCCCAGCCGCAGGCATGCCTCGCACGCCAGCCGGAACACCCCCTCGCGGATGTCGTCGCGGGATTGCCACCGGCGCGAGTCCCAGGTGACGCCGCTGAGGTCGTCCCCGCCGTACAGGATCTGCGCGAACATCAGGTCGCGGAAGCGCGCGGCGGCGGCAAAGGACGCGCACTCCATCTCGACGGTCAGGCAGCCCTCGCCGCGCCGCCTTTCCACCTTGGCGGGGGTCTCGCGGTAGAACGCGTCGGTGGTCCAGGTCTTGCCGGCGAGGTAGGGCACCCCCGCGGCATCCAGCGTGTCACAGACGGCCCGGACCGCCGCGGGGTCGAGCGCGACTTCGCGGGACGGCGGGAGGTAGTGGTAGCTCGTCCCTTCGTCCCGGACCGCGGCGACGGGGACGATGAGGTGTCCGACCGCGATGTCCTTGCGCAGGACGCCCGCGCCGCCGCACGCGACAAACCGGCGGCAGCCGAGCGCGGCGGTTTCCTCCAGCATCGCCGCGGCCTGGGGTCCGCCGACTTTGCAGTGCGCGACCGCGATGCGTCGGCCGTCGACGGCCATCTCATAAATGGTGTTCGTGCCGTCCTCCGCACGCAGCGCATGCGTGGGGCGCAGCCGGCCGTCCGCGGCCATCCGCTCCACCAGGTCCCGGAAGAAGGTGATCACGCAGCATTCCGGCACATCGGCCTGATCCAGCAGGCGGGTCGCATGGATCACCGCCTCGGGTTCGGGATCGTACTCGAGGATCGGAAAGCCCTGGTTCGGCTTCTCCCAGCCGATGTACGCAGCGGCGGCGCCGTCCTTCCCGTCCGCGGCGCAGGCCGCCAGCACCCGCCGGGCGAACGCCCGGGAGGCCGCGATCGCGTCGGGGGTGCGGAACGAAGCCTGGTCGTCGAGATCGCGCTCCGCCAGCATCCCGATAAACGGGATCCGGGAATGCTCGCACAGCCGTCGGACGCCGGTTTCGAAGGGGCCGGCGCCGTACTCGACATCGTAGCCGCAGGTCGCGACGACCGCGATTTTCAGATCCGCCCACAGCCGCTGTTCCGGAGCGGAGCCGTAATACTTGTTCATGGCGTAGAAGCGGTCGAGGACCGCCTTCATCGGCGGGGTGCAGTACCAGGAGTAGATCGGGGTCGCGAGCACCAGCACGTCGGCGCCGAGAACCGCGCGCGTGATGCCGGCCATGTCGTCGTCCTTGGGACAGCCGGGGGCGTCCGGAACGTTCTGGCAGGTCCAGCACGCGTCGCAGGGCGTGATGGTTTTCCCGTACAGCCGGATGGTTTGCACCTCGGCGCCGGCCGCGCGGAGCTCCGCCTCGAACGGTTCGAGGAACGTCGCGGTGTTGCCGCGCGGTCGCGGGCTGCCCTGGAGGATGAGGATCTTGTACGCCATGACCGTTCCCTCCCCGGACCGGATGCCGCGGGCTACGAGATCTCGCGGAGCGCCAGTCCCTTGTTGCGGTCGATCGCCCACTGGATCGCCCACTCGGACTCGAACAGCAGCACCGGGTGGCCGTGCCGGTCGAGCACCGGCATCGTGGTGCTGGTGATGGTGAGATTTTCGGAGTCGGGGAACGTCCCGTCCTCCCGTGGCTCGACCCAGCGCGCGTGCCGGTACGGCAGGTCATTGCGCCGGATCTTGACGCCGTACTCCGCCTGCAGCCGGTACTCGAGCACCTCGAACTGGAGCTGCCCGACCACGCCGACGATGTAGGTTTCGGTCCCGATGTCGGGCTGTTTGTACAGCTGGATCGCGCCTTCCTGGGTGAGCTGTTCGACGCCCTTGAGGAACGGCTTGCGCTTCATGGAGTCCATCGGCGCAACCCGCGAGAACGCCTCGGGCGGGAAGGTCGGGATGCCCTCGAACAGCAGTTCCCGTCCGCCCGCGGTCAGGGTGTCCCCGATGCGGAAAATCCCGGGGTCGAACACCCCGATGATGTCGCCGGGCCAGGCCTCCTCGACGATGCTGCGGTCCTGCGCCATGAACTGCTGGGGCTGCGCGAGCTTGATCTTGCGGCCGTCCCGTGAGTGCCGGACTTCCATGCCCTTCTCGAACCGCCCGGAGCAGATCCGGATGAACGCGATCCGGTCGCGGTGGTCGGGATTCATGTTCGCCTGGATCTTGAAGACGAAGCCGGAAAACGGATCCGCCACCGGGTCGACCAGCCCCGCGGTCGACACGCGCGGACCCGGGGGAGGCGCCATGGTCAGGAAGTCCTGCAGGAACGGCTCGACACCGAAGTTGGACACCGCGCTGCCGAAGAACATCGGGGTGAGTTCGCCCGCCAGGACCTTGTCCAGGTCGAACGCGTCCCCCGCGATATCGAGCATCTCGATGTCCTCGAGGAGGTTGTCGTACTAGTGCGGGCCCAGGACCGCGGGGAGTTCCGGAACGTCGAGGGACAGCATACGCAGCGCCACCCGGCGCGCGCCGAGGTCCCCGGACGAGCCGTCGAACAGCTCGACGCGGTTCTCGCGCCGGTTGTATACCCCCTGGAAATCACCGTCGGTCCCGATCGGCCAGTTGACCGGCGTGGAGGCGATCCCGAGGACCTTTTCCAGCTCGTCCATGAGGTCGAACGGATTCTTGGACGCGCGGTCCATCTTGTTGATGAATGTGAAGATCGGGATGCCGCGCTGGCGGCAGACCTTGAAGAGCTTGATGGTCTGGGCCTCGACGCCGTGGCCGCCGTCGATGAGCATGACCGCGCTGTCCGCGGCGCAGAGCGTGCGGTAGGTGTCCTCGGAAAAATCCTGATGCCCGGGGGTGTCCAGGATGTTGACGCAGTACCCGTCGTAGTCAAACTGCATGACCGACGAGGTTACCGAAATGCCGCGCTGCTTCTCGATCTCCATCCAGTCGGAGGTCGCGTGGCGCGACGCCTTGCGCGCCTTGACCGCGCCCGCCATGTGGATGGCGCCGCCGTACAGCAGCAGTTTTTCCGTGATCGTGGTCTTGCCGGCGTCCGGATGGGAAATGATCGCAAAGGTGCGCCGGCGGGCGACCTCGCGCTGGATGACGTCTGTCATGGGGACCAATCCTTTCTGATGAAAGCCGGATTATTATACCAGATGGCGCGGCTTCTTCAAAAAGGGGTCAGGGCGGTGTGACGGGATGGATTCTACAGCATCGCATACAGTGCTTCCTTGAACCGCGGGACCGACTCGTCCAGCCCGCCCGGCATGCGCTGGAGCATCAGGACCGCAAAGAGATCCTCCCCGGGATCCACGGTCACCCAGGTGCCGGCGGCCCCGGCCCAGCCGAACTCCCCGACCGAGCCGGCGCAGCCGGTCCGGCCGAGGTCCGCCAGAATGCTGACGCCGAGGGCGTAGCTTTTTCCGAGCTGCAATCCGCTTTCGAAATCCGTTCTCTGAACTGCGGAGAGCTGGTCCGCGCGCAGGAGTTCGAGAGTCTTGCGGCCGAGAATGTGCCGGCCGTCCGGCGCGCGGCCGGTCAGGAGCATCCGCGCGAACGCCGCGTAGTCCGGGAGTGTGCTGACCATGCCGCCCCCGCCGGACTCGTACGCGGGCGGGGTCTCGGGATAGCGGCCGGACAGCGGTTCGGGACGGATCGTGCCGTCCGCGCGGACCGGGTACGTGGACGCCAGCCGGCCGCGCTTGGCGGCGGGCAGGCAGAATCCGGTGTCTTCCATCCCGAGCGGCTCGAACACTTCCTCGCGGAGGAACTCCCCGAACGTCCTTCCGGAGAGCACGCAAACCAGCGCTCCGAGGATGTCGTGCGAGAATCCGTACTTCCAGCGGGACCCGGGATCGAAGTCCAGCGGGAAGCGTGCGACGGACTCCGCGATCTGCACGGTCGTCAGCGCCGAGATGTCGTTGCCGCCCCGGAAGAATCCGTACATGAGCCGCTCGGACTCGGTGGCGTCCCCGATCCAGGGGATGCCCGACGCCATGGTGAACAGGTCGCGGATCCGGATCTCCCGGCGGGCCGGCCGGGCATACACCCTGCCGTCCGGTCCGGTCTCGTGGACCTGCGGATTCCGGAACGCCGGGATGAACCGGGACAAAGGATCCTCCATCCGGAACAGCCCGCGCTCGAACAGGATCATGCCGGCCGTCGCCGCGAACAGCTTGCTCATCGAATAGATCCGGTAGACCGTGTCGTCCGCGATCGGTCGGCGGGACGCGATGTCCGCCAGTCCGGTGCGGTAATCGTACAACGGTTCGCCGCGGCGCTCCGCGTACGCCGCGACGCCCGCGGCGAAACCGGATGACACAAATCCGTCGAGCAGCGCGTCGACGCGGGTCGACTGTGCGGCGGCGGCGCCCGGCGCGGTCTTCACAACAGGCTGTAGAGCGCGGCCTTGAACAGCGGGACCGACTCGCCGTGTCCGCCGGGGGCGCGCTGGGTCATGAACACCACGGACAGGTCTTCGGCCGGATCCACGCACATCCAGGTGCCGGCGTACCCGTCCCAGCCGAACTCACCGACCGAGCCGCTGCATCCCGCCGCCGCGGGCGAAAGCATCGTGCGCACTCCGAGGCCGTAGCTGTAGCCGCGCTGGGTGTCCCAGTCGTAGGTCGCCTTCTGCGCCGCGTCCAGATGGTCGGCGTGCATGAGCTCGATGGTCTTGCGCCCCAGGATGCGGCGGCCGGCCGGGGTCGTGCCGTCCAGCAGCATGCGGGTGAAGGCGGCATAGTCGCCGATCGTGGCGAACATCCCGCCGCCGCCGGATTCCATGGACGGCGCGCTGTTGGGGACAGGGTCGCCGACCGCGGTCGGACGGATCTTGCCGTCCGGGCCCGCGGGATACATGGAGGCGAGCCGGGAGAGTTTGTCATCGGGGACAAAGAAGCCGGTATCGTCCATTCCCAGCGGGTCCAGGATCTCCGCGCGCACGAACTCGCCCAGCGTCCGGCCGGACAGCACGCAGATCAGGGATCCGAGGATATCGATCGAGAAACCGTACTTCCAGCGCGCGCCGGGATCGAACTCGAGCGGGATCCGGGCGACCTTTTCCGCGACCCCGACGGTGTCCAGCGTATCTCCGGCCTTCTCCATCCTGCCCATGAGGCGCGCCATCTGCTTTTCCGTCTCGGATCCGCTCCCTCCGTACGGGATGCCGGAGGTCATCGTGAACAGGTCCCGGATCCGGATCTCGCGCTTCGCGGGACGGGCGTAGGGTTTGCCGTCCGGACCGGTCTCATGGACCATGGGCTTGGCGAACGCGGGGATGAACTTGGAAAGCGGGTCGTACATGCGGTACAGCCCGCGCTCGAACAGGATGAGCGCCGCAGTCGAGGTGATCACCTTGCTCATTGAGAATATGCGGTAGATCGTGTCGTCGGCGATGCGCCGGCCGGACGCGATGTCCGCCATGCCCGCCATGCCGCGGTACAGAGGTTTGCCGTGGACCTCCGCGACGGCGGATACACCGGCGGTGAAGCCGGAGGAGACCAGGTTTTCCAGGACCGTGTCGATCCGGGATGCAGGAGTGTTCTTCGTTGCCATGGGTACCTCCTGAGAGATGCAGCGCCGAAGCGCGCGGCAGGTTCAACAT
>JAGOFF010000153.1 GCA_017997315.1 Clostridia bacterium | reverse complement strand
CCACCACTCCGCTCGAGACCACGCACGGTCCCTTGACCTCGCCCGTCACCCCCGCGACGATCAATCCCCCGGGTACGCTCCCGATCACAACCCGTCTCACAACGCTGCGGGTCGTCCTGGAACAGTTCCCGCAGGTGGTTTCATACGTATACGGGGAGAACGCGTTCACTTCCTGGCTCCAGGATCGGACCGGGGTGCAGGTGGAATTCATTCTGTATCCCAACGCGGAGTTCGAGTCCAAGATGAGCGTCGAGTTGTCGTCCATGCTCGATCAGTTCGACCTGGTTTTCATGCGGAAGGACAAGGCAAGTACGGACGCTTTCGGGTACCGCGGGGTCTGCATCCCGCTTGACGAGAGCATCGAACGGTACGGATATCATATCCGGGCGCGCCTGGATGCCGATCCGCTGCTGGCATCCACGCTCCAGGCCCGGGACGGGAACGTTTACGCTCTGCCCGTCCCGCGCATTCCCGGCACGACGGATCCGGACGCGACGGGGATGCGGATGTGGATCCATCGGGGATTCCTCGATGCGTACGGCGGGGGGATGCCGACCACCACGGACGAGCTCCGGGTGTTCCTGCAGTGGGTCCGGGACGCGGACGCGAACGGGAACGGGGATGCCCGCGACGAGGTCGGCTGGACCGGCGCGGAGAAAGCCGCGGTGACGTTTGCCCGCCCGACGGATTTCCTGATGAACGCGTTCACGACGCAGGACCGGAACGGATACCATATCCGGAATGGTGTCGTCCGCTGCGCGATGATCGAGGAGGGCTACCGGGAAGGATTACGGTACCTGAGCGGACTCATGGCGGACGGATTGATGGATCCAAACTACCCATCCAACGACGAAGCCGCGATCCGGCAACTGGTGGGGCAGAACGGCGGGGACACCGTCGCCTGCGTCTCCGCAGCACACCTGGACACGGTGTCGACCGAGCCGGACATCCAGGCGAAGTACGAGGCGGTTCCCCCGCTGGCGGGACCGGACGGCAAGGCTTATGCCTATGCCGACGTGTTCTCCGGCATGACGGCCGGCATGATCCCGGCCGGCAGCCGGCAGCCCGAGTTGGCCATGGCCTGGGCGGATGCGCTGCACGATCCGGAGGTTCTGCTGCATGCCGCGTTCGGGGTGCCCGGCACGGACTGGCAGGTTCCGGCGTCCGGAACGGTCGCGGACGACGGCGGCCCGGCGCGTGCAGAGATCCTGCGGGACGTATGGATCGGAACGACCCTGCAGACCTGGGGCGCATCGTTCCCTGGGATGCCCCGCGAGAGCGGGGCCGTGCTGACGGCGGCGGTGTCCGCATCCATCCGGAGCCTCGCCGCGGAGTGCGCGGCCGCGCGGACGTACGAGCCGTTTGTCGCCCTCTGTGCGCTTCCGCCCTTTGCGTACGATCCGGATACGCAGACGAAGGTCACCGAGTGGAAGACGAACATCAACGACTTCTGCCGCTCCGCGATCACGGATTTCATTTACGGCAACCTGGATATCGACGACGACGCGGCCTGGTCCGACTATATTGCGCAACTCCGCGGACTCGGATTGGACGAATGCCTCGTGGCGATGCAGACCGCGTTCGACCGGGATTGGCGGGACGTGTATCCGGAGGCGTATACCCCGGTGCCGACGAGGACGGAGTGAGGGCGATAACGGGAAGGGGGTGCGATGGTATGGGGAGTCCGCGCAGCGGAGCAAGACTCGCTGCGGTCGTCCCGATCGCCGCATTGTTGATCGGGGCGCTCACAGGTTGCGGACGTACGACACCGACGCCGACGCAGCCGACCGCGCCCGGAATCCAGCCCAATCCCACGGGCACGCTCCCGATCGCGAATGAGAAGGCGAGCCTGCGGGTGATCCTGCTGCGGGACGAACGGATCGCCTCCTACGTGTACGGGGAAAACGCGTTCACCACCTGGCTCGAGGACCGCACCGGGGTGCAGGTCGAATTCATCCTGTATCCGGAAAACCTCGGGATGTATTCCCCTGAATGGATGTTCTCGGGGAGCGACATTTACCTCGGGCCGATCGACCGCTGCCTGGCGGATCATTACGGAGCGGAGGGGCAGCTGCTTCCGCTGGAATCCCTGATCGGGCGGTATGCGGGGAACCTCTCGGCGCAGGAGGAACGGATCCCCTGGCTGCGCAGCGCGGTGACCGCCCCGGACGGCCATGTCTACGCGTTGCCTCTGGCGGTGCAGGACGACGTCCTGGATCCGGACACGATCGGGATGCGGATGTGGATCCACCAAGGATTCCTCGACGCATACGGCGGCAGCATGCCGGCCACTACGGAAGAGCTCCGGGCGTTCCTGCTGTGGGTCCGGGACGCGGATGCGAACGGAAACGGGGATCCGGCCGACGAGATCGGCTGGTCCGGCTCGGAGAAAACCTCGGTGCAGTACGCACGCCCGACGGAATTCCTCATGAACGCATTCTCGCTGCAGGACCGGGACGGATACGCTATCCGCAACGGCGCCGTGCGCTGTGCCCTGATCGAGGACAACTACCGGGACGGGCTGCGGTACCTGAACGGGCTCATGGAAGCCGGACTGATGGATACGGAGTATCCCTCGCATGATGGTAACTCCCTCCGCGCACGGATCGAACAGAACGGAGGCGACACCGTCGCTTGTGTCTCCGCGTGCCGGCTGTCCTCGTTGTCGGACGATCCAGTGGTCCAGGCGAAGTATGTCTGCCTGCCGCCGCTCGCCGGTCCGGATGGTCAGGCCCGGACGTACGGCGATCCGTTTGCCGGGGTCCGGTACGACGCACGTTTCCTGAATCCGGACGCGACCGGATCGTACCGCACGCGCGGGAGTGCCGCTGCCATGATCTCGCCCGAGTGCGCCGATCCCGGACTGGCCATGGCCTGGCTGGACGCGCTGTATGACCCGGAGGTGCTGCTGCGCGCCTCGTTCGGGGAACCGGGCGCGGACTGGCAGTCCCCGGCGGCGGGCAACGTGGCCGCGGACGGCGGACCGACACGCGCGGAGATCCTCCGGGACCGCTGGATGGCGCAGAGCTCCGGATTCTGGGGGGAATCATTCCCGCTGCTTTTCCAGGGGAGCACGACGTCGCAGGTGCTTCTGCCCGCCGCAGCCGATCCGGCGCTGGCCGCGGAGTGCGCGGCCGCGCGGGTATACGAGCCGTATGCCGTCCCCTGCGCGCTTCCGCCGTTCGCGCTCGATCGGGATACGCAGGTCCAAGTCAACGAGTGGCGGACAAACATCGGAGATTACAACCGGTCCGCGGTTACGGATTTCATCTACGGCAACCTGGACATCGACGACGACGCCGTCTGGACCAACTATACCGAGGCAATCCGCGCGCTCGGGCTGGACGAATACCTCGCGACGATGCAGGCCGCGTACGACCGGGATTGGCGGGACGTATATCCGGAGGTGTATACCCCGGTGCCGACGCGGACGGAATAAGGGAAAACCATAAAGGGAGGTCGGTATGAAGGCATCCGGTTTGTTTCATTCCACCATCCTGCACCGCACCGTGCGTACTGCGGCAACGGTGTTCCTGCTTTGCGCGCTGCTGATGGGGATGCCGGGATGCGGCGGTGACGGAACACCGATCCCGACCACGAGCCCGACCACCGCACCGACGACGATCGGAACCTCGACCTCTGCCTCGTCCACTGCACTGACTCCTTCCGCTACGACCGTCCTGCCCCGCCCCGGGGGCGCGCTCCCGCTGGTGGAAAAGCCCGCGATACTCCGCGTGGTGATCGCGGATTCGCCGCGGATCCTCACGTACGGATACGGGGAGAACGCGTTCACCACCTGGCTCCAGGACCGCACCGGGGTGCAGGTCGAGTTCATCTTATTTCCGGAAATGAAGGAATCCTCCAAACTCAGTTTTAACCCGTACGTGGGGGGAGACCTCGGCGACCTGGTGCTGTACAGCTGGAGCCGGTCGGCGGCAGAACGTGCGGGCGAAAGCGGCGTAATGCAGCCGCTGGAGTCCCTTGTGGAGGTCTATGCCCCCCATATCCGGGCGGCGTTGGCCGCATTGCCTTTCGGGCAGGCCGTCTCCCCGACCGATGAGGTCGGCCGGCGATACAGCCTCCCGGCACTGCCGGACCTGGACGTGCAGGATCCGGACGCGTTCGGGATGCGGATGTGGATCCACCAGGGGTTCCTGGACGCATACGGCGGCGGTATGCCGGCGACCACGGACGAGCTTGCCGCGTTCCTCGCCTGGGTTCGGGACGCGGACGCCAACGGCAACGGAGACGCGGACGACGAGATCGGGTGGACCGGCGCGGAGAGCACGTCGGTGTCGTACGCCCGTCCGACGGACTTTCTCATGAACGCATTCACGTATCAGGACGGGAGCGGGTACTATGTCGGGGACGGCTTCATCCATTGCGCTTTTATCGAGGACGGCTACCGGGACGGACTTCGGTACCTGTGCGGACTCATGGGGGACGGGCTGATGGATCCGGACTACGCCGGCCACACCGCGGAGACGCTGCGCGCGGTCGTGGGGCGGAACGGCGGGGACACCGTCGCCTGCATCTCCGCCGCGCGCCGGACCGATTTTTCGGACGATCCGGCGGTGTGTGAAAAATATGTCACGGTGCCCCCGCTGGCCGGACCGGACGGGTTCACCTACGCGTTTTACGATCCGTTCACCACCCTCCGGTCCTCAAGCCGTGACTCAGCAGCCGGGAGGGTCGCGGAAAGCAATTACCTGGACATCGGCGGGACCGTGGTCGCAGCGATCCCGGCGGATTCCCAGTGCCCCGAGCTCGCGATGGCCTGGCTGGATGCGCTGTACGACCCGGAGGTACTCCAGCGCGCGCGTTTCGGAGAGCAGGATACGGACTGGACCCTGCCCGCGGCAGGGACGACGGCGATCGACGGCGGTCCCGCGCGGATCGCAATACTGCGGGATGTCTGGGCCGGACCCACCGCGCAGCATTGGGGCACATCGTTCCCCCTGACCGGACGAACGGGCTCCGGGATGGGGCTGGCCGCTCCGGGCGAAACCACCCGGGAAGCCGCAGTCGAGTACGCCGCGGTCCACCTGTACGAGCCGTTCGCGGTTCCCTGTGCAATCCCCCCGCTGTCAATGGATCCGGACACGACATCCCGGGTCGTGGAAGAGCGACGGAACATCGGAGACTACAGCCGGGCCATGGTTACGGATTTCATTTCCGGTAGTCTGGATATCGACGACGACGCGGCCTGGGCCGAATATCGCGATACGATCCGTGCACTCGGGCTGGACGATTGCCTCACGGCGATGCAGACCACGTTCGACCGGGATTGGCGGGACGTGTATCCGAAACCCTATACAGCGATGCCCCTTCGCGAACGATAAACCTAATGGGCGGCCTTGCCGCACCCGGTTTATCTGAGAGGGGGGATCCCGCATGGCCAGATCCAGACTGCTGCCGGTCCTCGTCGGCGTGGCGGTCGTGGCGGTCGGCATGAGTTTCGGCGGTGTGAACGGATGCGCGCGCCGCAAGGGGGCCCGCGATCCCGCCGCGACCACGATCCCGACCGAGGCCACCGCGGCACCTACCGAGACCGGACACCCCAACGTCAACACCGACGGGCAGTTCCCTGTCGTCAAAAACAAGGAAACGCTCCAGGTGTCGCTCGCGCACAACGAGTACGTCGTTTCATACGGATATGGAGAAAACCGGTTCACGACCTGGCTCGAGGACCGCACCAACGTGCGCGTGGAGTTCCTCGTCCATGCGGATGTGGACGCACGTGCGGGACTGGCCGTCCCGCTCGGCGACGTCTGCCTGCTACCGATGGACCGCGCGACCGCAGCGGCGCGG
>JAGOFF010000152.1 GCA_017997315.1 Clostridia bacterium | reverse complement strand
GGTCTCGTCCGCGCGTCCCTCGATGATGTCGTCCAGCAGCGCGAGCATCTGCCGGGTGCCTTCGCGGCACACCACGCACTTGCCGCAGGATTCGTTCTGGGTGAACTGCATGAAGAACCGTGCGATCGAGACCATGCAGGTCTGCTGGTTCATCGCGACCAGTCCGCCGGATCCGACCATGGCGCCGGCTTTCTTGAGGTTTTCATAGTCGAGCGGGAGGTCGAGGTGCTCCTGCGTCAGGCAGCCGCCCGAGGGACCGCCGATCTGGACCGCCTTGAAGTCGCATCCGCAGTGGGTTCCGTCGTCGTTGACGACGCCGCCGCCGATGTCGTTGATGATGGTCCGCAGCGTCGTGCCGAACGGGACCTCGATCAGTCCGGTATTGGCGACATGCCCGGTCAGCGCGAACGTCTTGGTTCCCTTGGAGGTCGCCGTCCCGATGGACGCGTATTCTTCGGGTCCCATCCGGAAGATGACCGGGATGGTCGCGAGGGTCTCGACATTGTTGATGACCGTCGGCTTTCCGAACAGTCCGCTCTGTGCCGGGAAAGGGGGTTTGGGCGACGGCATGCCGCGGTTGCCCTCGATCGAGGCGATCAGTGCGGTTTCCTCGCCGCACACGAAAGCGCCTGCGCCTTCCATGACCGTGATGTCGAAATCGAGGTCCGACCCGAACACCCGGCTGCCCAGGATGCCGGCTTCCCGCGCGGCCTTGACCGCCTTTCTCATGCGTTCGACCGCGAGCGGATACTCCGCGCGGACATACACATATCCCTCGTCCGCTCCGATGGCGCGGGCCGCGACCAGCATTCCTTCGATGACCGCGTGGGGGTTGCCTTCCATGAGGCTGCGGTCCATGAACGCGCCGGGATCGCCCTCGTCTCCGTTGCAGATGACATATTTCTTGGGCTCGGACTGGACCCGGGTGAGTTCCCATTTGCGCGCGGTCGGGAATCCGCCGCCGCCGCGTCCGCGGAGTCCGGACTCCATGATGAACCGGCAGACTTCCTGTCCGTCCATCTCGAGGCAGGCGCGGCGCGCGCCGAAGTAACCACCGACCGCGATGTACTCGTCGATCTCCTCCGCGTCGATGTATCCGCTCAGTTTTAGCGTGGTGCGGGTCTGCCGGCGGTAGAATCCGATGTCGTGCGAGATCGGGGTGTGCGCGCCGGTGTCGGGCTCGCGGAACACCAGCCGGTCGACCACGCGTTTTTCCACGAGGGTCGTCTGGACGATCTCCTCGGCATCTTCGGGTTTGACATGGGTGTACAGGATGCCCTCGGGCAGGATCGTGACCAGCGGCCCGATCTGGCAGAATCCCTGACAGCCGCTCCGGGACATCAGGACATCCCCGTGGTCGTCCGAAAAGCTCAGCGCGACCTCCAGCCCGCGTGCGCGCAGGCACTCCGCGATGCGGTCGTGCACCTTGCGCGAACCGTTGGCGACGCAGCCGGTTCCCGCGCATACGATGACGCGCGACGGGATGCGGCCGGTTTTCTCTTCATACTCTTTCTTGCGCTTGTCCAAGTCGATCATGATGTCAGGCCTCCGCCTTCTTTTCGTTTTCGGACCGCAGGATCGCGTCGATGATCGCGACCGCTCCCTGGGGGGTCATCGGGCCGTGGACTTCGTCGTCGACGACGATCGCCGGGGCCAACCCGCAGGCCCCCAGACAGGAGACCAGCTCCAGCGTGAACATGCCGTCGTCGGTGGTCTTCTTGTCCCTGGTAAGCCCGAGCTTTTTCAAGAGCGCGTCCTGGATGTCGGTCGACTTCTTGACGTGGCAGGCCGTTCCGTCACAAATCCGGACGATGTGGCGGCCCTTGGGCTCGAGCGTGAAGTGGGAGTAGAACGTCGCCACCCCGAACACCTTGGCGGGCGAGATCGCCAGCGACGTCGCGATGAACGTCATGATCTCTTCGGGCAGATACTTGTACTCCGCCTGGACCTCCTGCAGGATGGGCACGAGGTGCGCGGGGTTGCGCTTGTGGGTGTCCAGGATGCGGCACACCCGGTCGAACCGGCGGCCTGACTCATTTTTGATCATGGTGGTTTCCCTGCTCCCTTGCTTTTCGGATTGCGACCTCGAGTTTGTTTGCCAGCACAGCCAGCGAGGTCGCCATGTTCTCGTGCTGGACGATCACGCCGTCCGGAACGGCGAGATGGTACGGGGTGAAATTCCAGATCGCGCGGATGCCCGCGGCGACCATCCGGTCGCATGCCGCCTGCGCCTCGTAGGACGGGACGGCCAGAATGCCGATCAGGATGTGCAGCCGCTGGACCATGTCCTCGAACTTGTCCATCGGAAGCACGTTCCGGCCCGCGACGGATGTGCCGACCTTTGCGGGGTCGTTGTCGAAGGCCGCGACGATGTTGAGTCCGTAGTCCTCGAATCCTTCGTACCCGAGCAGCGCCTGTCCGAGATGTCCGGCGCCGACGATGAAAGCGTCCCGGGCGTTGTTGTATCCGAGGAACTCCTCCATGTGGGCGATCAGGATCTCGATGTCGTAACCGGTGCGCGGTTTGCCGACGGCCCCGATCCACTCGAGATCCTTGCGGATCTGGATCGGATTGAGCGACAGGTCGGACGCGATGGTCGTGCTCGAGATCGCGTCGATGCGTTCCGCCTGCTTGCGTTTGAGATACTGGTAGTACAGCGGGATGCGGCGGAGGGTCGGCTCCGGGATGACGACTTCGGACGGGACCGGGATGTTCAGGTTCTCTGCCATATGCGCCTCCTGGCTTCGTTGCCCGATGGGATCCGTACGGCGGTTCTTTATTGATAAGGATTTACCGATACGTTTATATCGATATTTCCTTATCGATTAGATCCTAATCCGCCCTCCGACCGGTGTCAAGGGGAAGCGCGCCCGATATCGCTCAAAATTTATCGAATCGGAAAATCGACGGAAAACAAGTCCGGAAACCGGTTCCGCTTGTGACGCATGAACGCGCGCGGCCGCACGTCGCCTGCCGGTCCCGGCCGAAAACGGGTATGATGGATAGGTGCCGGCGCGCGGCCCCGCAGACGGGGATCGAATCCGCGGCCGGTCCATGAAAGCGAGGGTATCCTTATGGTCACTTCGTTTGCACACGCCGCCCTGACCGTCCGTGACATGGACAAGTCCGTCGATTTCTACACGCGCGTGCTCGGGTTCGAGAAAGCCTTCGATATCCCGGAGCCGGGGACGGGCAAGCCGTGGATCGTGTATCTGGCGGTGGCGCCCGGTCAGTTCCTGGAACTGTTCTACGGCGGAACCACCCCGGTCCGCGAGTTCTCCAAGGAGATCACCGGGTTCAACCATCTCTGTTTCGGGGTCTCCGACATCCGCGCGGCCGCGGAGCGCGTGGAGAAGGCGGGCGTCGCGCTGGACCGTCCGGTTTCGTTCGGCGCCGACGGCAATGGACAGTGCTGGGTTCGGGATCCGGACCGGAACCGGATCGAACTGATGCAGATCATGCCGAACTCGCCGCAGGCGACCTATTTCGCGGAAAAGTGACCGGTCGTTTCTCCGCCGGTCTCCCGATGAGGAGGATTTCATGGACAAACGGCTGACGTTCGACGAGGACTCCGCCAACTACGACGCGCTGCGCCCGACCTATTGCGGGGAGCTGTTCCGCGATGTCCTGGCGTTCGCGGGGAGCGCTCCCGGGATGCGCGCGGTCGAGGTCGGGATCGGAACCGGTCAGGCCACCCCGCCGTTTCTGGATGCGGGATACCGGATCACCGCGGTCGAACTGGGCGCGAACCTCGCGGAGTTCGTAAGCGGAAAGTTCCGGGACCGCGACGGATTCAACGTCGAGAACACCTCGTTCGAGTCGTTCGAATGCCCGCCGGACAGCGTGGACCTGATCTACTCCGCGACCGCGTTCCACTGGATCCCCGACGAGGTCGGCTATCCCAAGGCGTTCCGCATGCTCCGGCGGGGCGGTACGCTCGCGGTGTTCTGGAACCGGCCGGCCGCCCGGGAAGACGACCCGATGCACATCGCGAACCAGGACCTGTACCGGAAATACCCCCTGGGGGAAACCTACGTCCCCCCGCCGGCCGTCGACAATCCCGCACGGTACAAGCGGATCCGGGAATCCATCGCATCCTTTGGATTCGATCCGGTCGAGCTGCGGCTGTACCACGCGGTGCGTGTTTTCAACGCCGTGGACTACATCCGGCTGCTCAACACCTATTCCGACCACCGGAGCCGGCCTCCGGAGCAGAAGGCGGCGTTCGAACGGGAACTCGCGGAAGCCATCCGCGCCCACGGGGACCGGTTCGAAATCCACGACACCATGGACCTGTACCTGGCGCGCAAGCCCTGATCGGCGGAGCCGCGGCCGGAAGCCGTCCTACAGCACAACCCCGCCGGCGCGCAGCCGGGCCTGCAGCTCCGCGATGTCGACATCTCCGGGCGCCGTGCCGGCGCGCACCGCGATGCCTGCCGCCGTCCCTGCCGCCTGCCCGCCCTGCATGCAGGCATATACCTGCCGGATGGCGCTTTCCGCCTCGTGGTCGGCGCTCATGCAGCGCCCGGCCACCAGCAGGTTGTCCGTCCTCTCGGGTACCAGGCACCGGTACGGCACCGAAAACACCTCCCCCGGTTTCGGGGTGTAGTGCATGCTGGCGCTGTCTTTGGCGATGACATCCGGCTGCGTCCAGTCTCCATCGAGTGCGTGGAGGTCGTAGAAGCGCGGAAACAGGAACACGCTGTCCTCGAACCGCCGGTTGTTCTCCATATCGTCCAGCGTCAGCTCATATCGTCCGCAGATCCGCCGGGAGTCCCGGAACCCGATCTCGGAGGAGATCGAGGCGAGCTCGATGTTCTCCATGCCGTGCACGTTGAGGCGCAGGAATTCGATGAACTCCGCGATCTGCCTGCGCGCCAGAAGGTTGGCCCGGGTCAGGCTGGCGCTGTCCGTGGGATCGCAGCCGTAGGTTTCGGAGTAGTTCATCTCCATCGCCAGGCCGGCTTCCGTCAGGCCGCCGATGAACGGGATCCGGTTGTGCATCAGGTTGTACCGGCCTTCATCCCGAAGCCGGGTCAACACCCCGCGCAGCGACCGGATATCGTCCTCCTGTCTGCGGAACCACTCCACGTCGACCCCGGCAACCGTGAACATCAGGGTACCGGGCTGGCACAACCCGTCGGAATCCCGTCCTTGCCGGAAAGGCACCCCCGCGAAAGCGGCAACGTCCCCGTCGCCGGTGGCGTCGATCACGATCGACGCGCGGTACGCGACCGGCCCTTTCTTTGTATAGGCGACCACGGCGTCGATCCGGTCCCCCCGCATGACCACATCGCCGACAAACGTGTGAAACAGCAGTTCCACGCCCTCGTCCAGCACGAAGTCGTCCAGGAACAGTTTCATGTACTCGTTGTGCAGACGTTCGGTTTCTCCGACGAAATGCGCGCGGCCGTAGGCGGCGTGGAATCCCCGCTCCATCTCGGCATAGAGGCCGCTTGAAACGAAAGGAATCCGGCGCATGTAGTGGTTAGCGATTCCGACGTGGGAGTCGGTGACGTTCCCGCCAAGAAATCCGCGTTTTTCCAGCAGGGTGACCCGCATCCCGCCACGTGCGGCCGCAATGGCGGCGCCGATTCCGGCGGGGCCTCCCCCGACGACCAGCACGTCGATGTCTTCACACAGCGTCGCGCTGCGGGCGGGCAGTTCCAGAACGGGAGTGGTGATGGGTTCCATGGTTTTCTCCTTCGGCCGTCATCCGGCCTTGCATGCTATCATGGAGGACAGACCGCAACGGATCCTCCGGATTCATGATACCGGATTCCCGAGGTTCAAAGGAGAACGCCGGGATGACACG
>JAGOFF010000151.1 GCA_017997315.1 Clostridia bacterium | reverse complement strand
GAATCCGCAGCCCGCGACGAGGTCGGACACGTCGCGCAGCTCCATCCCGAACCGGAGATCCGGTTTGTCCGAGCCGAACCGGTCCATGGCCTCCGCATAGGTCAGTCTCGGAAGCGGGAGCGTCAGCTCCCGGCCGAGCACCTCGCGGAAAAGCCGCGCGAGGAATCCCTCGTTGACCGCCATGACGTCGTCCGCGTCGACAAAGCTCATCTCCAGGTCGATCTGGGTGAATTCGGGCTGCCGGTCCGCGCGCAGGTCCTCGTCCCGGAAACACCGTGCGATCTGCATGTACCGGTCGTACCCGCCCACCATGAGCAGCTGCTTGAACAGCTGGGGGGACTGGGGCAGCGCAAAGAAGCGACCGTTGAAGATCCGGCTGGGCACCAGGTAGTCCCGTGCGCCCTCCGGGGTGCTGCGGATCAGGTTCGGGGTCTCGATCTCGAGGAATCCCTTCTCGTCGAAATATTCGCGCGCGATGCGCGCCATGCGGTGGCGGAGCATGAGGTTGCGCTGCATGTCGGGGCGCCGCAGGTCGAGGTAGCGGTACTTGAGGCGCAGTGTCTCGTTCGCCTTGGCGTCCTCCTCGATATAGAACGGCGGGGTCAGGGACTCCGACAGGATCCGGAGCTCGTCCAGCAGAATCTCGATCCGGCCGGTTTTCATCTCCAGGTTGGGCGCGGTGCGCGCGCGCACCTTCCCGCGCGCCGCAAGCACGAATTCTCCGCGGACGCGGGCCGCCTTGTCACGGACCTCCTGCGGCACGGACTCGTCCGACACCAGCTGGATCTCCCCGCTGCGGTCGCGCAGCAGGATGAAGACCAATCCGCCGAGATCGCGCTGCCGGTGGCACCACCCCATCAGGACGACTTCCCGCCCGATATCCTGCTCGCCAAGGTCCGCGCACATGCAGGTGCGCTTGAGGCCGACGATGTTTTCCGCCATGTCCGATGGCTCCTTTCATCGCGCCGCCCGTCCGGGGGCGCGTCCGATCCATATTGGGTCCCGCGCGAAAGCGCCGGGATCAGTCTCCGAACGCCGCCATCCGCGCGGCCGCGTCCGTCTCGAGGTCCGCCAGCGTGACGCTTTCCTCGGCGCCGTCGCGCATCCGCTTGAGCACCGCTGTCCCAGAGGCGAGCTCGCTCTCCCCGAGGACGACCGCGAACCGCACCCCCCGCTTGCCGGCGAACTTGAGCTGGGCCTTGAGGCTGCGCCCGCACAGGTCGGTCTCGGAACGCAAGCCCGCGCGGCGCAGCCGAGCCAAGAGCGATACGGCATATTCCGCGGCCGCCTCCCCCATGGGGGCGAGGTAGATGTCGGTCGGCGGAGCCTCCGGCAGTGCGATTCCGCGTGCCTCGAGCTCCATCAGCAGCCGATCCAGCCCCATCGCGAATCCGACGCCCGGGGTGGGGGTGCCGCCAATCTCCTCGACCAGCCCGTCGTAGCGGCCTCCGCCGCAGATCGTGCCGCCGAGCGACTGGAACGATTCCGAGATGAACTCGAAGACAGTGCGTGTGTAGTAGTCCAGTCCGCGGACGATTCCGCTGTCGATCGTGTATCCGATGCCCTGGGCGTCCAGACCGCGCCGGAGCCCGTCGAAGTGCGCGCGGCAATCCGGACAGAGGTGGTCAAGCAGCCGGGGGGCGTCCGCGGCGAGCGCATGATCGTGCTCGACCTTGCAGTCGAGGATCCGGAGCGGGTTCCGACTGATGCGGCCGCGGCAATCCTCGCACATCCCGCCGATGTGCGGCTCGAAATATGCCCGGAGCTTCTCGTTGTAGGCGCTGCGGCAGACCGGGCAGCCGATGCTGTTGATGTGCAGCGCGGCGTCCCGGATTCCCATCCGCTCGAAAAACAGCGCGAGCATGCCGATCAGCTCCGCGTCGACCAGCGGTCCCGTGGAACCGAACGCTTCGGCGCCCAGCTGGCGGAACTCCCGGTAGCGTCCCTTCTGGACGTTCTCGTACCGGAAGGCGGTGATGTTGTAGAAAAGACGGACCGGCGAGGGAAGCGAACCCATCCCGTTCTCGATGTAGCTGCGCACGACCCCGGCTGTGCCCTCGGGCCGCAGTGTCATGCTGCGTCCGCCCTTGTCCTCAAAGGTGTACATTTCCTTCTGGACGATGTCGGTCGTATCGCCGACGCCGCGCTGGAACAGCTCGGTCGCCTCGAAGGTCGGGATCCGGATCTCTTCGTACCCGTGGAGCGCGCAGACCTGGGCAAAGACCTGCTCGGCGTGGCGCCAGCGGGCGACCTCCGCCGGGAGGATGTCGCGGGTTCCCTTGGGTGCGCTGATCTTCATGAAAGGCCTCCTGGGTTGGATTGTTCAAAGCGGTGATTCATTATATACCATCCCGTCCGGGAATTCATCCAGCAGGCAGGTCAGCATCGCCAGCACCGCCGGACCCGCGGTCTCGGTCCGCAGGATCCGGCGTCCCAGAGAAACCGGCCGGATCCCGGCGGCGGCCGCGCGTTCCGCCTCCGCGGCGTCGAATCCGCCCTCGGGCCCGATCAGGAATGCGATACGCGGCCGTCCGGCCGGATCCGCGGCACGGCGTTCCGTGTAATCTGTCAGGAGCGACCGGATCGATGTCCCGCGCTCGCTCTCCCACGGCACGAACGCGAGATCCGCGGCAGCCGCCTCCCGGCAGGCCGCATCGAACCCGAGCGGCTCCCCGACCTCCGGGACCGTGCCGCGGCCGCATTGCTTCGCGGCCTCCCGGGCGATCCGGCGCAGCCGATCCACCTTGGCTGCGGTCGCACGGTCCGCCGATTCCCACCGCGCCACGCTTCGTGCGCACGCGACCGGAACGATCCGTGCGGCCCCGAGCTCGACAGCCTTGCGGACGATGTCGTCCAGCTTGTCCCCTTTGGGGATCCCCTGGTACAGCACCGCCTCATAAACCGGCTCCGACCGGTTGGGCGCAACCGACTCGACGCGGCCCCGCACCCCGTCCCGGTCCAGCGACGTGACGACGCAGCCGTGGTCCCGTCCCGCGCCGTCGCACAGCACGAACCGGTCGCCCGGGCGCATGCGCAGCACCTCCCGGGCGTGGCGCGCATCGTCGCCGTCCAGCTGAACCGATTCGATCCCGTCCGGCAGCTTCACCTCCGTGAAAAAACGCGTCATCCGCTCCCGCACCTCCGGTCCCTGCAATTTCCCGTCGCCCGTATTGTAGCGGAAAAGCCGCCCGGCGTGTGGTGCCGGACGGCTTCCGATCGGGGATTGGACGCGGTTGCAGCCCCGCGGCTGCGCCCCTAATGGATCCCGGGGATCGAGGGTAGCGTGGCGAAGCCCTTTTCCAGTTCCTCGTCCGTCGGGATGTAGTCGTTCATCCGTCCGGCCTTGTAGTCCATGTAGGCCTGCATGTCGTAGTTGCCCGTACCGGTCAGCCCGAACAGGATCGTCTTGGCCTCTCCGGTCTCTTTGCATCGGAGTGCTTCGTCGATCGCGGCGCTGATCGCATGCGCGGATTCGGGAGCGGGCAGGATGGTTTCAAGGCGGGCGAACGTCGTGGCCGCGTCGAACACCTTGGTCTGCTCGACTGAGATCGCCTTGTCCAAATACCCGTCATGGTACAGCTTGGACAGCAGCGGGCTCATGCCGTGGTAGCGGAGTCCGCCGGCGTGGTTGGGCGACGGGATGAAACCGCTGCCCAGGGTGTACTGTTTGGAGAGCGGGGTGACCTTGCCGGTGTCGCAGAAGTCGTACGCGTACCGGCCACGGGTGAAGGACGGGCAGGAGGCGGGTTCCACCGCGATGAAGTACGGATTCGCCTTGCCGGTCAGCTTGTCGCCCATGAACGCGGACATGAGTCCGCCGAGGTTGGATCCGCCGCCCGCGCAACCGATGACGATGTCCGGATACTCGTCCACCGACGCCATCTGCGCCTTGGCCTCGAGCCCGATGACCGACTGGTGCAGCAGCACCTGGTTGAGCACGGAGCCGAGCACATACCGGTATCCCTCGGAACCGGTCGCGAGCTCGATCGCTTCGGAGATGGCGCAGCCCAGGCTGCCGCCCGTACCCGGATTCGCCGCCAGGATCGCCCGGCCGACCGCGGTGGTTTCGCTCGGACTCGGAATGACGTTGGCGCCGAAGGTCTCCATGACCGCCTTGCGGTACGGCTTCTGCTGCGATGACACCTTGACCATGAACACCGTCAGGTCCAGCCCGTAGAACGCGCAGGCCATCGACAGCGCGGTCCCCCACTGTCCGGCGCCGGTTTCGGTCGTCAGGCCCTTGAGCCCCTGCTCCTTGCCGTAGTACGCCTGCGCCGCCGCGGAGTTCAACTTGTGGCTGCCGGAGGTGTTGTTCCCTTCGAACTTGTAGTAGATCCGGGCCGGCGTCCCGAGCGCCTTCTCCAGTTCATACGCGCGGATGACCGGCGACGGGCGGAAGATCCGGTAGAACGCCTGGACCTCTTCCGGGATGTCGATGAACCGGTCGGTCGTGTTCATCTCCTGCTGGGCGAGCTTCTCACAGAAGATCGGGTACAGGTCTTCGGTCTTGATCGGCTGGAGCGTGCCGGGATGCAGGTAGGGCGCATGCTGCTCCTTCATGTCCGCACGCAGGTTGTACCACTGGCGGGGGATCGTCTCTTCGCCGAGGTAGATCTTCTTGGGTACTTTCGTGGCCATGTTTTTCTCCTCCTGTCCTGTGCATCCGTTTTTCACAACAAAAAAGCCCTTGTCCCTCTTCTGGGACAAGAGCCGAAACTCCTGCGGTGCCACCCGGATTGGCCGCTTGATGCGACCCACTCAGCCATGCACTATCATGCATGCTCCGCTGTAACGGCCGGAACCCGTCGATGCCTACCCATTTCCGCGGACGGAACTGATCGGATCGCCCTCCTGAGTCCATTCGCCACAATTCCGGATACCGCGCTCGCACCCTCCGCGGCTCTCTGAAAAACGGTTGTCGTGGTTACTCTTCTCAGTCGTCGGTGTAACGTATGAAATTAGTCCCATACTATGCCGCGAAAACGGCCGTGTCAAGTCAATCGGAAAAATTCTATAATGATCCGCAGATACGACCTGGATGGAGGACTGGAACATGATGAACGGTGTGATCGATCTGCGCAGCGACACGGTGACCCATCCCACGGCGGCCATGCGGCAGGCCATGGCAACGGCGGCCGTCGGGGACGACGTCTACGGCGACGATCCGACCGTGCTGGCGCTCGAGTCTCTGGCCGCCTCCGTGACGGGCAAGGAGTCGGCGCTGTTTGTCCCCAGCGGAACCATGGGCAACCAGCTCGCGCTTGCAGTGCATGTCCGGCGGGGCGAGGAGGTGGTCCTCCCCGAGAACTGCCACGTCGTGCAGCATGAAGCGGGTGCGGCCGCCTACATCGCCGGGGCGCAGCTGCGATGCCTCCCGGCGTCCCGCGGGATCCCGATGGCCGCGGAGGCGGTGGAACGGGCCGTGCGCAAGACCCCCGACGATCTCCATACCCCCCGCACCGCGTTGATCACATACGAAAACGCGGATTCCGACGGCTGCGTGCGCCAGCTCGCCTATATGGACGTCATCCGCGGGATTGCAGACCGGTACGGGCTGCCGGTCCACCTCGACGGCGCGCGGCTGTTCAACGCGGCCGCGGCCTTGGGTGTCCGTGCCTGTGATATCGCCGCCAGGGCGGACTCCGTCATGTTCTGCCTTTCCAAGGGTCTGTGCGCCCCGGTCGGATCGATGCTGTGCGGCACCCGGACGTTTGTGGAGCGTGCGCGCCGTATTCGCAAGATGCTGGGCGGGGGCATGCGGCAGGCCGGCATCCTGGCTGCGGCCGGTCTGGTCGCGCTGGACACCATGACCGGCCGGCTCGGGGAGGAC
>JAGOFF010000150.1 GCA_017997315.1 Clostridia bacterium | reverse complement strand
GTTCCGTACCGCATGGTTTCGCCATGGCATAGTTGTTCTGTGCACCGCCGGAGAGACACGCGTTGGCGGTATCCAGATCGTTGCGCTGCAGCGCGTCGAGATACCGCATCACAACCGCGGAAGCGGATTCGGCTGTCGTCTCGGCAGCCGGTCCGCTGCAGGCGGCAGCCGCCAGCATGAAGGCCAGGGCGAGGAGGACGCAAGCAATGACATGCCAGGATGTCGGACGTGAAGTCAACGGGGCATCCTCCGAAGAATCAATCAAAACCCGTCATAAAGACGGGAGATGTCATTGCCATCTTATCGAACGTTGTGGATTGTGTCAAACAACAACCCGGACCGGGGGACCGGAAAGGGTGAGAACCGTGGAGCCCATCGATTCGGCCTCGTCGGAGTCATGGGTCACCAGCAGAGTGAGCCGATGGCGGCTCGTCTCCCGGAAAAGCCGGATCATGGATGTGCGCAGCGCCGAGTCAAGGCCCTGCGTCGGCTCGTCGAGCAGCAGCAGGTCGCCTCCGTACGCCAATGCCCGGGCGATCGCGACCCTCTGGCGCATCCCGCCGCTCAGTTCGTCCGGCAGCTTGTCCGCGTCCGCCGCCAGGCCGACGCGGTCGAGCCATTCCAGCGCCGTCCGTTCCCGCCCGTCACGGCCGTCCTGCGGGAGAGGCAGCACCGCACTGACGTTGTGGAGCGCGGACAGCCACGGCAGCAGCCGGGGCTCCTGGAAAACCGCCGAGACGATCCGTCCCCTGAGGCCGCTGATCCGTCCGGCATCCGGCGTATGGATCCCCGCCAACAGGTGCAGAATCGTTGTCTTGCCGCATCCGGACGGGCCGAAGAGACAAAGCGTCCCCTCAGGCGGCAGTGTCAGGTTGAAATCTTCGATGATCGGCCGGCCGCCGAAACACTTGGTCACACCCTCGAAAACCAGTGGCGCGCTCATGCGGGTGTCTCCGTCCGGATATGAAGGCTCTCCCCGGCTTTCCGGATGACAAGGCGCAACGTGCGTTCCAGTCCGAAGCTGACCAGAACCAGCACCGTTGTCCAGACAAACAGGTCGACCGTCTCCAGGTAGATTTTCGCGTCATAAATCTCGCCGCCGATCGAGAACGCGGGATTGCTGATGACCTCCGCTGTGATTCCGGCCTTCCAGGCCAGGCCGAGCGCACTGTTGAACGCAGCCATGAAGTATGGAAGGACCATCGGGATGTCCAGCAGACGCAGCCGGGTCAGGCGGCTCATGCGGAAGACCCGGCCCATCTCCAGCAGGCGCGCGTCCCGCCGGCGGATCCCCTCGGCCACGCTAGCCCATACGACCGGAAGCACCATGAGGAATGAAATGAACACCGGAACGCGCCCGCGCGAGATCCACAGCATGGCCAGCACGATGAAACTGGTGACCGGAGTGGACTTCACCATCCCGATCACCGGTCGGAGAAAGTCGGACAGCAGCCGGGAGGAGGCGGTCAGGATCGCGAGGACGACCCCGGCTGCCGTTCCGAGGGACATGCCGGCGACGACCCGTCCCAGCGAGGTCGCCACTGTCCGCCAGAATCCGGGTTCGTGGATCAGCGCTGCAAACCGCGAGGCGACCTGTACGGGGGAGGCAAAAAGGACGTCATGCCCGATGGAACGGTAGGCCAGATACCAGATTGCCAACCATGCGGATGCAACGGCAAGAACACGGAGAGGACGCGGGATCCTTCCCCACGCCCCTCCGGGATTTGCCGACGTCTGTTTTCCACCGCGTTTCGTCACCGCTTCCCTCTGCCGCTCCTTGCGGCCGGATCAACCGAGGTGATAGAACGGATCTGCGGGGATGCTTCCCCCGATGGACTGCGGATTGGATGCAAAGAGAACCTTGAGCATGTTCCCGATCGCCGGGGCCATGTCCGCTCCGTCGATGTATACCAGGTTGCAGTTGGGAATCGCTTTTGCCGCAACGGCGGCTTTGGGCATGATCCCGAACTTCTCGACAAGTGTGGAACCTGCCGCCACGTTTCTTTTGACAAACAGGATCGATGCCTCATACTCCGAGAGGAAGTCCGCGACAGCTTCCGGATGCTCTTCGAGAAATGCGGTGCGCACCACAACCGCACCCATCGTCAGCACGCTGTCCGGATCGCCGTTCTTCGATGCGGCATCCGCCCAGGCTTCCGTCACATCGAGCGCCAACCGGTACTCCGCATTCTGTTGGAGGACGGCTGTTACTTTGGGTTCGGGCAGCATGCACAGATCGACGGTCCCCGCCGCGGCGAGCGCTGCCAGTTCGTCATGGTCCGCGTAATACACCACTTCGACCGAATCGGTCAATCCGTAGGATGCCAGAATGTACTCGATCGCGTATTGCGGGACAGCGCCCTGGCCGGAGACGTGCAGGGTTCGGCCCGCAAGGTCTTCCACGGAAGCGACGGTGTTCCCTTTTTCAAGGATATGCAGGACGCCGAGGGTGTTGAGCGCGATCAGCTTCGCACCGCCGTCCAGTTTATTGTACAGCGTCGCGGCCGTGTTGGTCGGAACACATGCGATATCCGCTTCACCCGAAATCACCAGGGATGCGACGTTCTGCGCGGAAGGCTCCACGATGAAATCGTACCGGTTGAGGGTGTTCTGCTTCTCGTTCTTTTCCATGAGCCAGGACATCCCGATCCCGGAAGGCCCCTGAATGGTGGCGACACGGACTTCGGTCCGGTCCGAGTACGGCACGGTCGCCGAGGGGGTGGGCGTCGCGGTGGTGGCCGCGGTCGTGGCCGCGGAGGTTGTCACGGCGGGAGCGGTGGTCGCGGCAGGGGTGGCGGTGCCGCAGCCGGCAAGGCCGGAGGCCAGAATCGCCGAAACCAGCGTGACGGCGGCCAGGAATCTTGTTTTGCGTGTCATGGAAAGTCCTTCTTTCTTGATGCGGTATTATGGTCTATTTTACCAGAATGGACGGACCCGTTTCGTGCATATATTACATAAAAACAGAGCCGTCCAAGAGGGCGGCTCCATGCAAGAATACGGATGTTTCCTTGTCGTCCCATCAACCTGCGCTTGTCGAGGTCGTTGTGGTCGCCGTGGTCCCGGTCGTCGTCGGAGGTGTCATTGCCGCGGTCTCGGATGGCGTCGGGGTCACGGTCGGCGTCGGGGTCGCGGAGGGTGTCGTGCCCGGAGCGGTCGTCGGTTCGGTGGTCGACGTGGTTTCCGACGGCGCGGTGGTCTCTGAGGGGGTCGTCGCCGTCGTCTCCGAAGGAGTGGTCTCCGCAGGGGATGTGGTCGGCTCGGCCGGAACGGTCGTCGGTCCGGCGGGCGCCGTGGTTTCCGACGGCGCGGTGACATCCGTTGCGGGGGCGGTCGTCGTCGCTGCAGTGGTCGGTTTCGTCCGGCCGGTGATCGCATCCCATGAGAAAGCGATCTTCGCCGCGCCGATCCCCACGATCACGAAACACAGGAAGATCAGCACTGGAGTGAGCACGCGCCAGACCCGGGCGGAGCGTGAAGCCGGGAATCCGTCCTGCGCCGTCCGTGCTGACGTCGATGCGGCGGAGGGGATCGGCGGCAGGGTGAATCCCGGCGGTTCAGGTGCGGTCGCGGCACGGTCGATCTCTCCGGCAGGAATCTGTGTCGTGACATCGTTCAGGGCTCCAGCGGCCCTTTTGGCCAGTTCCGTGTCCGTATCCATGATCCGGACGACCGTTAGCGTCAGGTTGTCGAGGGATCCTGCATCCAGCGAGGCACGCACCAGCCGGTGCGGCAGATCGCTGAAAACTCCCGGTTCCGCCAATCCGGCGCGAAGCGCCGCTTCATCCAGACTGTCGGTCAATCCGTTGCAGGCCGCCAGAAAGGTGTCTTTCTTCTGAAGGATGACCGTCGGTCCGAAGGAAGGTTCCAGGGCCATCTCCTCAGGAAAAATCCCGAGGTACTGGGTCAGCACGTTCCGTTCCGGATGGCTCTGCGTCTCTTCCCGCCCGATGATGCCCAGGCGCACAAGCTTTTGCGCCTGAGTGTGGTCGTATGTGAGCTGGATAAGGCTTTCGCCCCGATACAGGTAGATTCTGCTGTTCCCGATGTTCGCCGTCCGGGCGATGCCGTCGCGGAGGTACAGAAGCGAGCAGGTGGTTCCCATGCGGAGTCCCTTGTGCAGACGGATCCGGTCGCAGATGGCGTTGTTCGCATCGGTTACATAGTCCCGCACAAACGTCTTGAACGGGATCTCGGGATCCGCGGCCAGCCGCTGACGGTGTTCATCCAGAATCTCAGCGGCGACCCTGGACGCTTCGACGCCCAGTTCGCCCTCCCCCATGCCGTCGAACACCGCATACAGCTGTCCCTCGGACTCGCTGACGACCGAGCGTTCAAACGCCTGCCCCGGAACCATCCCGCGGATGTAGTTGTCCAGGACGTACAGGTTGTCGAAATGGTACTCCGCATGCGCCCCTTGTTCGGCGAGCGAAATGGAAATCGTTTTTGTCACCGGACGGTCACCTTTCCGCGGTTCCCCAGATAAACGCGTGCAGTTCCGGAATCTGCCGCTCCCAGTCGAGCTGCATGTTCCAGTTTTCTGGGTTTGTTTGGTACATGCCGTCGCCGGGTACCTTGTATTCTTTCATTTCATTCATGTTCTGCATGGCGTCCAGACCGATCCGCATCATGTCCGAGCGGCCGAGGTTGGTCTCGAAATGCCCCAGGCTCTCGTCCAGAAACGAGATCTTTCTGGCCAGCCCGGCATCCCGGAAAAGACCGATCATGTTCATGATCACGTGGCGCTGCCGTCCGGTGCGCGCATGGTCGGAACCGACCGCCCGGATCCGTGCCCAGGCGATGGACTGCGTCCCGTTCAGGTGCTGCAGACCGGGTTCCGTAATGTAGTCCGGCGCCTCGGTGCTGTGGAACAGCGCGTGCATCTCATCCAGAATCTGGTTGAAATTCTCAATCTCTTCCGGCAGGACATCGATCTCCATGCCGCCCACAATGTCGATCAGTTCGGCAGCACTGTAGAAGTCGAACATCGCGAATCCCTGGATGTCGAGTCCGAAGTTCTGGTTGATCGTGTTGATCAGCAGACCGATGCCGCCGAACGCATAGGAGGCGTTGATCTTCTCGTTTGTGCTGCGGCCGGCGAGGTCGACCTCGGTATCCCGCATGATCGAGGTCAACTTGATGCTGTGCTCCCTGGAGTCGATGGACAGGACGATCAGGCTGTCCGCGCGGCAGATGTAATCGTCCGGGCTGCGTGCATCCACACCGAAGACCAGGATGTTCTCCACCTGACTGTCGATCCTCTCGACCCGTTCGATCGGAAAATCGGGATGGACGTATACGCGGACACGGCCGCCCTCGCCCCATGCCCCGCCGACATCGTTCTCAGGGACGGTGAAGTTGTCCAGTGAAACGGTTTCTCCACCCGGTTTGATGATGGGGATCTCCGTAAAAAGGGGCTTTCCGAGCAGGATCCAGGTGTACACCCCGAAGCCGACGACAAGTCCCAGCGCGGCAATGGCAAGATGCCCGAAAAAGCGCAGGACACGGCGCCGCTTCCTGCGGACGGGGGATGGCGTGGCGTATGCGGCCGAAGTCTTCCTTGCCGCGGTACCGGCGGAACGCCCGCCGGCGTAAGGAGGTGCGCTGTTTTTCATCATGACGTCCCGTTCAGCTGTTTTTCATCATGGTGCTTTCCATCAGGTCGGCCACCAGTTCGATTGCATCGCAGCATTCTTCGAGATCGTCGAAGACTTCACGCCACCGGATGATCTCCAGTGCATCCTTCTCTTCGAGGTACAGTGCACGCACCGCTTTCTGGTACAGCTTGTCACCGACCTCTTCGAGGCGGTTGACTTCGATGATATGGTCGACGATCG
>JAGOFF010000149.1 GCA_017997315.1 Clostridia bacterium | reverse complement strand
GCGCTACGCTCCGCGCGGCCATCCCCGCAAGCCGCGGCAGGAGTTCCAATCCCGCCAGCCGGGCGTCCGGGAGAAGTGAAGCGAGCAGGATCGCAACGATGCCGCTGCCGGTTCCAAGATCCGCGATGCGGACCGCTCTCCCCGGCTGGACCAAAGCCGCGGCGTGATGGGCCAGGAAGACGGAGTCCTCGCCAAACCGGAAACCGGTCCGGTTCTGGATGATCCGCATTCCGTCCCGCTGCAGGTCCTCGACCGTCTCTCCGTCATAAACCGGCACCGGTCCGTTCGGAGGCGGACATGAAAAAGGGAAAACCATCCGGTTTTCCCTCGTTCCGTCTCCGGTGGGTCCGGTCTTCATTTCGGGGCGATCGAGCCGGTCGGGCAGACCGCTGCGCAAGCACCGCAGTCGATGCAGGTATCCGCGTCAATCACATAGGTCGGATCGCCGGCCGAGATCGCGCTGGTCGGGCACTCGCCCTCGCAGGCTCCGCAGGCGATGCAGGTGTCGGAAATGAAATGCGCCATAGCTGTTACCTCCTGTTTCGTTATGGACGATTCTAGCATCCTCAGGCGTTTTCTTCAATCAAACCGTTGAACTCCGGCGATCCTCCGTCCGGCGATTCCGGGGCGTCCGTACCGGCGACGGAATCATCGGGCCCGTCGAACGGCCCGGATGCGGCATCCGCTCCGGAATCCTCGCCGGAAGCCTCTGTACGAGGGCGGGATCCAGCCGCGTCCTGCGGGCCGGGTCTATGCGGCCGTTCGGGACGGCCCGGCTTGGCCGGTGGCTTTTTCCCGCTCTTGGGCGGCCGCGTGCTGCCAAGCACCTGGACGTCCGCGGCGGGAACCGTCAGCAGATCCGCCTCGTTGCCGAGATCGAGCCGGACGGTCAGGGATTCCTTGAGCAGATTCACACCCACCACGATCCCCTGCCCCTTGTCGGTCATCACGATGTCACCCTGGCGGGGAAGCCTGCGGTGCGCATCCTCATAGGCGTCCTGTTCATACTTGAAACAGCACATGAGCCGGCCGCAGGCGCCGGAAATTTTCGTGGGGTTCATGGAAAAGCCTTGTTCCTTGGCCATCTTGATCGATACCGGCATGAAGTCGTTCAGGAACGAGCAGCAGCAGAGTTCGCGTCCGCACACGCCGAGTCCGCCGACCATGCGCGCTTCGTCACGCACTCCGATCTGACGGAGTTCGATGCGCATACGGAACACCGCGGCCAGATCCTTGACCAGTTCGCGGAAGTCCACCCGGCCGTCGGCCGTGAAGTAAAACGTGATCTTGCGCCCGTCGAACGCGTACTCCGCGTCGACCAGGTTCATCGGCAGCCCCCGCTTCTGGATCTTGGCCAGACAGACGGCGAACGCATCGTTCTCCTTGCGCTCGTTCTCCCGCCGGATCCTCAGGTCGTTCTCGTCCGCGATGCGGAGGATGCCCTTGAGAGGGGCCTGCAGTTTATTGTCCGGGATCTCGATGGCTTCCTCGACGACCTGGCCGATCTCCACACCCTGGCTCGTCTCGACGATGACCATGTCCCCCTGACGGAGGGAATGCTCACCCGGGCTGAAATGATAGGCTTTTCCGGTGCCGTGGAACCGGATCCCCACGACTTTAGGCATGGGCCAGCTCCTTCCGCAGCTGCAGCAGCAGGCTGCATATGGTGGTCTCGAAATTCGTGTTGAGCGACAAGCCGCGCCGCGCTCCCTGAACGGCCGATGCGGCGCGGTCCAATTGACCGATATCGTATCGGTTTCGGCGTACGAGGTCAAGGATCGTCGATTTCCGGTCCGCGTTGAGCAGCATGTCCCCGTCCGTGCCGGACGACGCGAGCGCGAGATCGCGGATCCATGAACCGGCGATGTCCAGCAGGTCGTCCGCGTTCTCTTTTTCCTTGTTGAAGAAGGAGAAACCGTCGGTCAACAGCCGCGCTCTTGATGTCTCGCCGATCACGGCCATCCTGTCCAGGACGTCTTCGCGGATCTGGATGAACCAGTTGTCCGCCGCCAGGTTCTTCGCAACTCCCGGGATGCCGCGGGCATAACGGACGAGAAAGGCCAGCGCGGGCAGATCCGCCGGAACGCCCGCCTTTTTCAGGATTTCACGGATATCGTCCGGGGAACTGCGCGCAAGCGGCAGGTGCGCCATCCGGGAGACCAGGGTGCCCGCCAGCCGCTCCGGCCCTGCGGCGGTCATCAGCAGAACGACATAGGACGGAGGTTCTTCCAACGTCTTGAGCAGCGCGTTCTGACCCTGCTCGTTCAGATAGTCCGCATCGACAAGGTAGACCTTGCGGCTGCCGTATTGGGGAAGCATGTTGACATCCCCTACGATCGCGGACCGGACCTGGTCCACCTTGATTCCCTTGCCGTCCGCGGAAGCGATTTCGCGGTAGTCCGGATGGACCCCCTCGTCGAACAGCCGGCAGGAGGCGCAATGCCCGCAGGCGCCGTCCGCGGAGGGTTCACGGCACAGCAGCGCCTTGGCGTATTCGCGGGCGGCCAGTGTTTTCCCGATGCCGGAAGGGCCCGTGAACAGGCAAGCGTGCCCCGGATCCCCCGTGAGGAAGGATCCGAGGCGCCGCTTCAGTTGTTCCTGGCCGATGATGGCGGAAAAAGGCATCGGTTACATTTTCTCGAAGTGTTCAACGTTGAGCACGAAAACCGTCGCGCCGCCCACCGTGACCTCGACCGGATACGGGATGTAGGCCCCGCCGATCGCGGACGGTGTCACGCTCGTGTTGATCGCGGCCTTGCGGCTGCTGGAGTACTTTTTGACGATGGCGAACACCTCTTCCTGCTGCGCGTCCTCGACGACGATCATCAGGGTGGTGTTGCCGGACCGGAGAAATCCTCCGGTGGAGTTGAGTTTTGTGACACGGAATCCGGCTTTGTTCAGTTCCGCCATGAGTCTCGGGCTGTCCTCGTCGTGCACGATAGCCATGATCATTTTCATAAGCCCAGAACCTCCTTCAGTATTTTGGACAGGCGTTCCGCCGTCTCGTCAATCGTTCCCCGCGCGTCGATCACGACAAAACGTTCGGGTTCCTGCCGTGCGATTTCCAGATATCCGTCGCGGACCCGCCGCTTGAAGTCGGCACTGTTCGCGTCCATCCGGTCGGGTTCCCCGTTCCGGGAACGGAGCCGCCCGGTCGCCATCTCCGCCGGCAGGTCGAACAGAAAGGTCCGGTGCGGTGTGAGCCCTCCGGTCGCGATTTCGTTGACCCGGCGGATCGTCCCGATGTCCAGTCCCCGTCCGTGCCCTTGATAGGCGACGGTCGAGTCGGTGTACCGGTCGCACAGAACGATGCGTCCCGCCTCCAGCGCGGGCCGGATGACGTCGCGCGTGTTTTGTGCGCGGGCGGATGCGAACAGGAGCAGTTCCGTGATATCGTCCATGTCCTGTCCGGTGCGGTCCAGAAGGATCTCGCGGATCCGTTCGCCTACCCAGGTCCCGCCGGGTTCCCGAACCACCAGCACAGGGAGTCCCCGCGCCCGCAGCGTCCGGTCGGCAATCTCAAGGTGCGTGGATTTCCCCGAACCGTCCAGTCCCTCGAAGGTGATGAATATGCCTTGCATGCTTTCCCTCGCATTCACGGGGCCGTGTTGTTGGGTTACCTTAATTATACATGATACGGGCGCGTTCCGGAAACCGGGCAGGGTTCTGACATCGTGATTTCCGCCGTCCCCGGGCCCGATGATCCGCGCTCGTCCGGAATCCGGACGCCGTCGACCGCAATGCCCAGGGATACAAGATCCCGGACAAGTCCGAGGCGCTCCGCGTCCGGCGCCTCGCCCGGCCAGACCAGCGGAATGCCTGGCGGATAAGGAACGAGTGCCCGTGCGCAGATCCGCCCCGCCGCCGCATCGATCGGGACCGGACGCCCGCCCGGGACTCCCGGGAGCAGCGCCCGGGGATGAGCCGTACGCGGCAGGGCATGGAGCATCGCGTCGGAACATGCGTGGTCGAGTTCCCGCATTCCGGAGGTTGTCACGCGTACTTCCGCAGGCGCGTCATGCGGCGGATGGGCGAGGATGTCGCGGAGCGCGTCGTCCAGGCGGCGGAACATGCTGTCCGTCGCGGTCAGGCCCGGAATGCAGACCAGCCGGCAGAGATCCGCCATCTCGATATCGACTCCGCGGTCCGCGAGCTCCCGCAGCCAGACAGGTCCCGGGATCCCTGTATCCCCGATGTCGATCACCAGGCGGAGCGGATCGCGAAGCACCGCGGGATCCGCCATTCCGGAAGCGCGGAGGCCGGAGGGAAGCGCGGCCGAGAACGACCGGATCCGCTCGGCAAGCGCAGCGATCCGGCCCGCGCCTTCCCGTTCCATCCAGGCGCGGGAATGATCGATGGACGCGGCGATCGGGAACGACGGGCTGGTGGACTGGAACAACGAAACCGCCTCGCGGACGTCGTCCGGTCCGAATCCCGGCCGGAGGGCGGCGGAAGCGGACACATGGAGAAGAGCGGCCTGCGTCAGCGCCGGGAGGGTCTTGTGCGCGCTCTGGACGCACAGATCCGCGCCGGCGTCCATCGCACAGCAGGGCAGCAGTCCCCGTCCGAAGCGGAGATGCGCCCCGTGCGCTTCATCGACCAGCAACATCGCACCGGCACGCCGGACGATGTCCGCGATGGCTGGAAGATCGGCGCACAACCCGTAATAATCCGGGCTGGTCAGCCATACGGCTCCGATGGCGGGATCCTGTTCCAGCGCCTCGCGGATCCGTTCGGGGGACGGCTGGACCAGCGGGGAGAAGGACCGGACCGGATCCGGCGTTCCCGGTTCGTCCAGGAAAACATATTCCGCTCCGGACAGCGCGATCGCACGGGGTACCGCACGGTGCACCGCGCGAGGCAGCAGGAGACGGCGTCCCGCGGCGGCCGCCAGCGTGATCATCGCCAGGATGCCGCAGGTTGAGCCGCCGGTCAGAAACAGGGTGCTGCCGGCGCCGAACGCTTCGGCGGCAAGCCGCATCGCCTCCCTGGCGGGTCCCTCCGGCTGGTTGAGATCGTCCGTGGATCCCAGTTCGGTCGTGTCGATCGCCCCGATCCCGGCGAGCATTCCGTCCGGAAAAGCCGCGCCCCCGTCATGGCCCGGGACATGGAAAGAAACACGCCCCTGACCGGCATGCGTCCGAAGCGCTTGCAGCAGGGGCGTGTTGAAACCGCGGTCGCGATCATGCCCGGTCGGCATGCCTACTCCAGCGTCATGGTATGGATACCGGCGATTTCGAGCCAGATTTCCTTTTCGATCCGCTCGTTGTCGCGGTGGATATCTTCAAAGGTTTCCTCCGCCTTGATGTGGATCCGGTCCCAGTTCCGCTCGCGTTCGCGGCCGGTGCGGGGATGCTGCTGCGGATTCTGGGCGGCAGCGGGCTGGATCCGCGGGGTCTGCTGCGGCTCCGCCGCGGCAGGGCGTTCGGCTTGCTGCTGAGGCGGATTCGGACGCCGGTTCTGTCCGGCGTTCTGGGACGACGGCGCTCCGGCGGAGGCAGGCGCACCGCCCGGCTGCTGTGCGGGCCGCTGTCCGGCCGACCGGTTTCCGCCTTGATGCTGGGGTTGAGGTCCCCGGTCTCCGCGAGCGGGCCGGTCCGTACGCGCAACGCCGGCGCTTCCGTCGCGCGGCATGGCCGCATGCGGTTGTCCACCCGGTTGGGCGTGCGGATTGGTCGACTGGCTGCGGGAGGACTGCTGCGCTCCGCCGCGGCGCCGGCCGCGGCTGTTGCGACCGCCGCCGGAACCGCCCTGCGCATTCTGCCCGCCCGAACCGCCCGAGCCACCCTGGCCGCCCTGGCCGCCTTGGCCGCCGGCAGATCGCGGCGGGCGCTGTCCGGAAGAAGCCTCGCC